>CAZTRL010000030.1:0-13029 GCA_964616715.1 uncultured archaeon
GCCAGGTTGTATACGGCCTTCAGCGAGACGACAAGCGCTGCCGGGGCGACGAAAGCCGCTATCCACGACAGTATCTTGGCGACAACGAGACCCACCACGGACAGAACGCCTATGTCGGCGGAGCCCACGAGAAGGAGCGCTATCGCGGCTATGAGGAAATCCTTTATCTCCTTCTCTCCGATGTTGAGGAACCCGACGACGAGTCCCAGGATTACTATCGCGCCGAGCGCGACGGTCTCGTAGACGTCCGTCAGCGCGCCGCCGTACTGCGCGAGTCCGGCGACGACTGCCACGAGGACGCCAAGGATGAAGGCCCATCCTCCGATTTTTTCGATGGGTAACATCTTACCACTGATTAATAGTTTACCCGCTCCCCCCTAAATAATGTTTTCAGGGCGCTTTCGGCGCCTAGGATGAAGAGATCCTCCTTCTCAGAGGGGTCAGGGCAATCGTCAGTATGTATATGAATATGGTGTAGAAGACGACTATAGACACTATCCGGGTGACTATGTCCATCGTCTCTATCAGCGCGCCCAGGAAGATGAACAGCAGGGCGACTGCCATGAGCTTCCCCGCGTCCATGACTATCCCGATGAGTATCTCCTTCTTGTGGCCCCTTATTATGGCGGCCGAGATGAGCCCGCCGGCCAGCCCCGCGATGAGGTAGCCCGCGATTTCGGGTATGCCGTGGGGAAGGAAGCTCAGGCTCACCCCCGGGATGTGGAACAGGCTCTCGGAGAGCCTGCCTATGTAGACGCCGAGTATGCTCGCGTTCCACACGATTATGAACACCGCGCCAGCCCCGAACAGGACGGAGAAGACGAACGAGAATCCCATCACCTGGAGGTTGTTGGTGAACACCCGGATGAAGCTGGTGAACTGGTCCACGCCGGCGTAGCCCTCCACGACGCTACCCGCCACGGTCCTTATCTCCTGTATCTTCATCGTCTGCAGCTGGAAGGTGTCCGGAGGCAGTATGAATGCCCAGAACGCGTACGAGAACGTGAGGCCGAGGAAGAACGATAGGAAGACCAGCATGTCCTTGTCGTGCCTCGCCCAGAATCCCTTGCTGTAGTGGTGCTCTATGTCCTTCTCGTCCAGCCTCTCCTGCTTCTTTATGTAGAGCGTGATGAAGTAGACCGACGGTATTATCGTGAACAGGACGGAGAATATCCCGGCGAGGTTGAGCGTGGTTCCGGAGACCTTTATGTTGTATGACAGCTGCACGCTGAACAGGACGCCCACGCTTGATATGAGGAGCGCCCAGAGCGCCATCAGCCAGGGGCTCTTCTCGATCTCGCTGTACTTTATCAGTGACTCGAGCATAAAAATAATATGTCCGAGCTGGTTTAAACGTATTTCACGGGCCTCCGGAGAACCATATTTAAATCACCTCCCCGAATTAATACTCGGCAGGGGATAGGCCGGGCTGCCGGGCGTAGCCTGTAACCGCAAACCGTCTTCATGGCGGGGCCGAAGCCCGAGTGAGGCCTCAGTGTTTGGGGCCGGCCCTCGCACCCGACTGCGAAGCTCTGCCCTGCAGGATCATTTTCATGGTGAACCAGGTCAGGCCAGGAATGGAGCATCCTTAAGCTCTGGACGTGATGCTTGCAGGATCCGAGAGTGGAGAAGGGAGCGCGGATAAACCGGCGCCGGGCGCTGTTTCCGATCGAGGGCGCTCCCCTGTCATTTTCACACCGGTGGACCGATGAACGATTACTGGCACTGGAAAAGGGAGAAAAAGTCGAGGAGGCCCACGGTCATCGCCCTGCTTCTCATAGTTGCCGCGCTTTTCGGCGGCATCGTGATAGGCGGGCATTTCAGCGAGAAGAGGGTGATAGTCTACAACTCCACCGTCAGGGGGCCCTCCCAGGCGACTGCGAGCCTCGAGCCCGTCGTGTATCAGGACCTGTCCAAGGACGGCTACTCGGTGGCGAGCGTCATCATACCAGCCGTGGATGACGACGGCAACGGGATAACGACCAGCATGCATGTGCAGGCCTTCCCGGGCTCCGGCAGGGTGCTGACGAACATAGACAAGCTCCTCTTCTGGGTTGACACGCAGAACTCCATAAGGAGGGCGACCCAGGTGGCGGAGAACCTGACGGGCATAAACCTCTCCTCCTATGACATAGTCTATACCATACAGGCCAACGCCTCTGTCATAGGCGGGCCCTCGGCCGGGGCGGCCATAACGATAGCCACCATAGCGGCCCTCCAGAACATGACAGTGAACAATTCGGTCATGATAACGGGCTCCGTCAACCATGACGGCACCATAGGGCCTGTCGGCGGCATACTTGAGAAGGCCATGGCATCCAAGGAGAGCGGCGCCGTCCTCTTCCTCGTCCCCCTCACGCAGTCCACGGAGGTCACGTACAAGACCAGGGACTACTGCGAGAAGATAGGCTGGGTGGACTTCTGCTCGACCGAGACTTATCCGGTCAAGGTCGACATACAGGAGGACGCGGGCATCAGGGTCAGAGAGGTCATGGGCATAGAGGACGCCATGCGCTACATGCTCTACTGAGGCTTCCCTGGAGCCATTTTTATTCCGGCGGCCGAAACTTTTACGTGTGAGACACATGATAGACGTGCATGCTCATCTCTGCTTCGAAAGCTATGGCGAGGACACCGGCAGGATAGCCTCCGTCTGCGAGAAGGATATGGACGCGGTCATCGTCGGCTCCGCGCGATACGATGAGGCCGCAGCGGCGCTTGAGCTCTGTGCCGGAAGCGGGAAGCTGTTCCCGACGGTCGGGTACCATCCCGCCGAGGGTGGCGGTGCTCCGGAGAGGCTGATGGAGCTTGCGCGAAGGAACGCGAAGAAGATAGTCGGCATAGGCGAGGTTGGCCTGGATTACCACTGGGTCAAGGACGCGGGAGAGCGTGCGGCGCAGAAGGCAGTGTTCTCGAGGTTCATAGAGCTTGCGGAGGAGCTGTCGAAGCCTCTCGTGCTGCATAGCTGGGACGCCGAAGAGGAATGCTTCTCCATGGTGGAGGACGCCTCCGTCCCCGTCGTCTTCCACTGCTACTCGGGGCCCCGGGAGCTCGCGGAGCGGATAGTGGCAAAAGGTTTCATCGTCTCATTCTCCACGCAGGTTCTCTTCTCGAAGGCCCACAGGAAGCTCGCAAGGGACGTGCCGCTGGAGAGCATTGTGCTCGAGACGGACTCGCCCTTCCTGTCCCCCGTGTCATACCTGAAGGCAAAGGGCATGGAGTCTCGCCTCAGGCCGGGATTCGACCCGGGGAAGAACTATCCCTGGAACATAGAGTTCTCCGCGGAGAAGATAGCTGAGATAAAGGGGATGACCCCTGAGAGGGTGCTCTCGGCGGCGGACGGGAACGCCACGCGGGTTTTCGGTCTAGGGATGCGTAGCTGAGTCCCGTTATTTAAAGCTTTTGCGCGGATTCATTCTTATGGACGATGACACGAGGAAGACTGTGGAATCCTTCAACCTGACGGCCGACGCGTACTGCGCAAAGACCGCCATCCTCGCTCCATACAACGAACCCTCTATAATGAAGTTCATATCGATGCTTCCGAGGAACGGAAGGATACTGGACGCGGGCTGCGGGCCTGGAAGGGACTCCAGGAGGTTCTCGGAACTCGGGTACTCCGTGACCGGCGTGGACCTTGCCGAGAAGATGGTGGAGCTTGCTCGGAGGCTCTCCCCGTCGTGCGCATTCAGCGTCATGGACATAAGGAAGATGGAGTTTCCGGACGCAAGCTTCGACGGCGTCTGGATGAACACCTCCATGATATTCGTCAGGAAATCGGATGCATCCGGCGTCATAGCCGAG
This sequence comes from uncultured archaeon, assembly GCA_964616715.1. GTDB lineage: Archaea > Aenigmatarchaeota > Aenigmatarchaeia > QMZP01 > JAFGSV01 > JAFGFG01. The sequence continues at coordinate 3,805 of CAZTRL010000030.1, forward strand.
GCCTCCAGGGTGCTCAAGGACGGCGGCAGGATGTTCGTGCGCGTCAAGGAAGGCGAAGGCGAGGACATGGCCGTGGACCGCAGGTACGGCGACATGGAGAAGTACACCGCCTACTATGGCCGGGACGAGCTTCTCTCGATGCTGAAGTCCGCAGGGCTCGAGGTCCTCTCCTGCGAGTCGGAGTCCGTGCCCTACCAGTACATCACCCACCCGTTCATCGCAGTGTACTGCAGGAAGTGAGCTCCCGGGCATTCCGCGAACATATATAAGCCCCCTCCCGAATTATTCTTTATTGGTTGATTCCGGATGACTGCGATAAGGGTTCTAGAAAAGCCGAAGCTCACTGATCCGATATTTCTCGTCGGCCTTCCGGGCGTCGGGAACATCGGGAGGGTGGCCGTGGGCTATCTCGTCAGCGAGCTCAAGGCGAAGAAGTTCGCCACTCTCCATTCCGAATGGTTCTTCCCGTTCGTCATGATCCACAACAAGAGCGACATAAGCCTCCTGAAGAACGAGTTCTACTACGTGAAGGGGAAGGGCAAGATGAGGGACATGATACTTCTGGTCGGCGACTGCCAGTCGCTCTCGCCGCAGGGCCACTACGAGGTCGTCGAGGACATACTGGACTTCGTGCACAAGTTCGGCGTGAAGGACATAGTTACCATCGGGGGGCTCGCGACAGGGGAGCTCGAGAGCAGCGAGAAGGTCATAGGGGCGGTCACCTCCGACGCCTTCCTCAAGAAGTACGCAAAGCTCGGCGTGGACTTCAACGCCGGCGCCAAGGTCGGCTACATAGTCGGCGCGGCGGGCCTCATGCTGGGCCTCGGCAGCGAGCACGGCATGGGAGGCATCTGCCTTCTCGGCCAGACCAGCGGATTTCCGATAGTCACCGACCCCAAGGCCGCGGAGAACGTCCTCGGCGTGATAACGAAGATGTTCGGGCTCAAGCTCGACATGGGCAAGCTTGAGAAGAAGGTGGACGAGATGGAGGACTTCATAAAGAAGGTCGAGAACCTTCAGATGAGGGCGGTCTCCGAGCTCGCCAAGGGAGCGAAGGCCTCGACCTCAGGCGAGGAGCTCAGGTACATAGGATAAACATTTATAAAGCAGCCGGCTCACTAATATTAAATCGCGTCCATGGACTTTTGGTGTTTTTCATGAAGGGAAAGGAAACCTACACGCATTATGAAAAGGTCAGGATAATGTCAGCGAGGGCGCTGCAGATATCCCAGGGCGCTCCCGTCCTCGTGAAGGCCCCGAAGGCCCTGACGAACCCGCTCGAGATATCGAAGATGGAGTGGGAGAGCGAGGTCATACCCATAGACAGCAAGAGAAGGGTGGAGTAGTTCCGCCGGAAAGCCGCGGCTGCGCCTGTTCCCTCCATAGCCTGTCACGTTCCGGGCCTTCTACGCCGCAAGCAGCCATGATATGTCGGAGTCCCCGTTTGGGGCCTTCTTTCCGAACGATTCCTCCCATGCCTTCCTGCATCTCCGCAGTGCGAAGTCGTACTCCTTTGAGACCTCTTTCCTGTACCTGGTCTTTGCGTTCTCGCTGGCCGTCTCGCACTTGCTCGTTATCCTCCTGACCTTGTTCTTCCTTATCACGCTCTCTATGGTGTCCACGGTCTCGGCAGCGGTGTACGCCGCGCCGAAGCTTATCCCCTCTCCGAGCGTGGGGTCGAACCCGGGATCTATGTAGTTGAGGATCCCCTTGGCCACGAAGTAGGTCCCTATTCCCGCGAACACCGCCTGGACGTTGTTCAGGAGCTTGCCGAAGTAGGTCCTCCTGCAGGATATGTCAAGCTTCTTGTCCATCTCGGCCTTCGCGTTCTCGACTGTCTCCCTGTATTCCCTCTTCCTCGACATCTTGCCGTTCCCGAGTCCCTGTGCGCTGAGGTACATCTTGCACATGTACTTCCACTCCTTGGAGTCCTTGGGGTAGCTGTCGAATCTCTCGTAGAAGTCGTCTATCACCCGGTATGCCCTGTCGTGGTCCTGCGTTCTGTCCTTTGCCAGCGATGCATAGAATGCGTTGCCGAGCTCGGCAACCCATTCAGGCTCGAACACGGAATTGTATTTGCTCGTTAAACCACTTTAATGTTGGACTGCAAGTTTTTTAAACTATATATACGGACAGTGTTGCTGAGCCAAAAGTTTAAAAGCTTGGCTGCAGAATAATAGACTCTTATGGAAAGAGTGCTGAGGAAGCTGGACGACGGTTTCCTGGATGGAGTGGATGTCGCCAGCCTTGTCAAAGAATGCGCCAGGTTCGAGACTGGTGTTTCCAGGAAGAAGGCGTCGCGCTTCTCCCTTGCCGTCCTGCGTACGCCGGGCCTGTCCAAAGAGGGTTATGACATCGAGTGGAATACGGAGAAAGAGCTGGAAAACGGGGTCTGCTATCCGATATACATGGACACTCCGATTGCACTGGGCCTCATGTTCGACGGCAGGCCTGCAGCCAGGTCGGGATTCGTTCCGGCGGACGGCGATGGCGGCCGGGCGCTCATGATATACAATCTCATGGGGGTGCTGGGAAGGATTTATGACAAGACCTCGGGGTTTGTGAAGAAGAACATCCATACAGGGTCCATCTATACGCTGGATTGGGAGAAGCTGCTCGTCAGGTCCGTCAAGAGGCTTGGCGGGGAGCTGGGTTTTGACGAGGTCGCCATAAGGAGCGCATACAATAACCCGGTCATCGGAAAGTATCACGAAGAGGACACGCCGTACCTTGAGATAGGCAGGGCGCTGAAGAAGTACGACGCTGTCGCCGAGAGGCTCGGCTTCGCGCAGAAGGCTGACAGGAACTGGTACATGAAGATATGACCCCGAGGGCTTCCGCCCGCGGGGGCATGCCATTTCCTAATTTATTATAAACCCCTGACAAATCATTAATAATGATACTCAACCTGAAGCTGTACGCAACGCTTAACGGTTCTGGTTCGTATGCGCTTCTCGTCAAGCTCTGGAGCAGGCGCTCGTGCTACCGCGCCTCGGTCCCGCTTCCCATGTCCGATGCCGGCAGGCTGGACGAGATAAGGTCGTCGTTCTCGAAGGTGCGCTCGACATTCATCGGTCTCAACGAGGAGGACTGGCAGTCGTTCGATTCGATGCTCTCACAGCTGGGTGGGAAGGACGGGCTCCATCCGTCCCTCAGCCTCGCGATGTCCCTTGCATGCGCCAGGGCCGCGAGCGCAGGCGACCTCTGGAGGCTCCGGAGCGAGCCCAAGAGGTTCCCCTACATAGCCGGCATAGCGGCCAGGGGCAGGTCCTGGAAGGAGTTCTACCTGATACCCCGGAGGGAGAAGTCCATACTCGATGCCTTCAGGAGTCTGGTCGAGGCGTGGAAGGTCGCGGGCGACGAGCTCAAGGCCCACGGCGTCCTGCGAGGCAGGACATCCACCGGCGCGTGGGTGGCAGACCTTGAGGACACGGAGATGCTTTACCTTCTCTCGCAGGTCGCGGGCGACTGGGGCATGGACCTCGGCGTCAACGTGGGTGCGGGGCCCATGTGGAACGGCAACGGATACGATTACGGCTCCGACGTCGAGGGGACTGGGAAGAAGGTCCTCAGGCCCGACGAGCACAATTCCTTCGTCCACGCCGTGATGGAGCACTACGGCATAGCCTACATCGAGGACCCGTTTCAGGGCTCCGACTTCGTATCTCACGGTCAGCTGTCCTCGAAATTCCCGGACGCGGTTGTCGCCGGCGCATCGATGTACCGCGCCGACCCCAAGAGGATGAAGATGGCGCACAGGTACAGGCCGGTGAAGGCTGTCGCTGTCAGACCGGCCGATCTGAGGACGGTCTCACAGCTCTCGTCCGTGATGGAGACGGCAGTCGCCAACGGCCAGAAGCTCTGCCTTTCCATGTTCGACGACGAGACCGAGGACAGCTGGATTTCGGACCTTTCCCTGGCGTTCGGCGCGGACATGCTGAAGCTGGGCGTCACGGGCGTCGCGAACACATCGAAGTACGGAAGGCTCCTTGAGATATGGGACGACGCAGACGGCCCGACCATGGGCAGGATGGGAAACTACTGAGCATTGGCGCTCTCATGGTCCCGTCTCTTCTGTCAGCCAGTCCAGGTAGCCTTTCGAACCGCTGGCCTCTATGGCGAGGAACTCCGGAAGCTCGTAAGGATGGTTCTCCCTGACAGCCTTCTCAAGCGCGTCCCTCTTCACGGACGTGGTCTTGATTATGAGAAGCAGCTCGTCACCGCTCTCCCTCTTGCCCTTCCAGTTGTACTTGCTCCTTATGCCGGGCACGATGCTGACGCATGCTGCGAGCTTCCTGTCGAGTATTATGTCCGAGAGCGTCTCCGCGTGCTTAAGGTCCGGGCACGTCGTGAGCGCTATCACATGCATGAGAGCACCTCACTGACCTCGGTAGCGTCGTTTACGATGAAGTCGGGCTGCAGCTCCAGCGCCTCCTCCATCGTGAGCGCCCCGGTCAGGACGGCTATCGAGTGCATGTTGGCGCTCTTCGCGGCCATTATGTCGGCCTTGGAGTCCCCGACGTACACCGCCTCGTATGGCTCCACCTTGAAGTGGCTGAGCGCCTTGAATAGCATCTCGGGGTCCGGCTTGCCCTTCTTGACGTCGTCTGATGAGACCACGAGGTCGAAGGAGCTCATGAGCCCCGTCTTCTCGAGGAACCTGTCAAGGAATCTCTTGCTGTTCCCAGAGCCGACCGCCAGCATGAACCTCTTCCTCAGGTCGGAGAGCGTTCCCTTTATGCCCTTTATGCTGCGAAACGACGTTATGAACTCGTCGGACGATGCTATGCCAAGGACGTTCTTGTACATGTCGTCGAGCGCAGTCTCGTTGTCGCTGGCGCCTGGAAGCGAGTCCTTTATGAGCTCGATGTAGGGCTTGCCGTAGTGCTTTCGTATGTCCTCGTACGTGAACTGCGGGTCGAGGCCGGCCTCCCTTGCGGCCTTGCTGTACAGGTGGGCCCACGCCTCGTTGGAGTCCACAAGAACGCCGTCGAAATCGAACATCACGACTTTTATCATAGCATTCGCCGGTTGGATTATACTGGTTATTCCCCTAAGCTTTTTAAATGTTTAAACGCGCGCAATGTGGCTGTTTTCAGCCTATCACGGTGCCCGTGAACTCCCGCCCCTCTATCGCGCTCTCCAGGTTTCCCATGTCCTTTATGTCAAGCACGACGGCGCGGATGCCGCTCCTCATTATGACCTTCGCGGCCACCGGGTCGACCACGGTCTTGGCGCCGGGCTTCACGGTGCCCGTCTCTACCATGTCGAGCAACTCCTCCGGGGATATCTCCGATATGAACAGCGCCTTGGGGTTCTTCTTCGGGTCCTCGCTGTAGACGCCCTTCACGTCGGTGCCGATTATGACGAGGTCAGCTCCGGCGGCGTCCGCCGACTGGGCCGCCACCGCGTCGGTCGTCTGCCCGGGTCTGAACCCCCCGAGCACCACTATCTTTCCGGACTTCGACGCCTTCCTGACCTCCTGCTCGCTCTCCGGTATGCCTGCGTGCGCGAGTTCTCCGAGGGCGTCGATGAGCGCCTGCGCGTTCTTCCTCGACGCCTCTATGCCGAGCTTGTGCAGCTCCTCGTCCTTCGTGGCGCCGGCCTTCCTGGCATCCTCTATCATATTCCTCGCCAGCCTGCCGCCGCCGACCACGACTATGAGCCTGTGCCTTGCTGAAAGCCTCTTCAGCGTTGCAGCCATACGCGAGACGAATCCGGCGTCCGGGACCTCGCCTGGGCAGAGAACAGAGCCGCCTACCTTTATGGCAATCATCATGTTAGAAGTAATGTGCCGACCTTATATTAAACTTTGAGGGGGCGTCACTTTTCCTGCTTGCCGAACCGCCCGAGGAACGTGCCGGTCAGGTATCCGAGCGCCAGGAACGCCGCGGCGCTGACTGGCGCCAGCGGAAGGTATGAGAGGCGCAGCATCAGCAGGGAGCCGAATATGTTCTGCGGGTAGAGCACCTCCCAGACTATCGCCACCGCGAGTATGAATCCGGAGAGGAACAGCCCCCTGAGCCTGTCATCCCTGCCCAGGAGCTCCTCCCTCATGAGGGCGAACACGGTGGAGAACACGACGCCGAGGATGATGCCGGAGATTATGCTGGAGGGGACGGACGCCATCAGGGATATGTTGTAGATGTCCTCCATCGATATCGGGATGCTGACCCCCTGGGGCATGGCGGCCTGTATGCTTGCGATGAACTCGTCCTTCATGACGACCATGTAGGCGTAGCCCACAACGCCTGCCAGCAGGCCGTATATGGCCCCCGCGAGCGCGCCGCTCTTGAGCACAGGACCCCACTTCATGCGATTATCTTGGATTCGCGGCTAAAAAGCTTTCGCGTTTGCGGGAATTTATTAAGCCTGCCGGGAACGTATAGGCATGGCCGGGGTGGCGCGACATGTCTAGGTTCCTGAAGAGCCTCTCGAGGAAGGCGGGGACGTCCCCAGGGACGCTCGTGCACATAGGAAGCAAGAGGCTGGAGAAGGCGCGCATAACGGTCATAGACTACGACGAGAAACGCCACACGAAAAGGGCAGTCAAGGACGTGTCAGACTGCTTCCCCTACAGGGACAGCAAGACGACGACATGGATAAACGTGGACGGCCTGCACGACACAGAGCTCATAGAGAGGCTCGGGGCGCATTTCGGCATCCACTCGCTCGTCCTCGAGGACATCGTCAATACCGGGCAGAGGCCAAAGTTCGAGGACTTCGACGATTACATCTTCATAGTGCTCAAGATGCTCTACATGCGGGAGGACGGCAGCACTGTCAAGTCCGAGCAGGTGAGCATAATCCTCGGGAAGAACTACGTCATATCCTTTCAGGAGGCAACGGGTGACATATTCGACCAGGTGCGCGGCAGGATTGAGTCAGGCAAGGGCAGGATAAGGAAGTCCGGGGCTGACTACCTCGCGTATGCGCTCATGGACGCAGTCGTGGACAACTACTTCATCATACTCGAAAACCTCGGCGAGAGCATAGAAGGCATGGAGGACGGCCTGGTGGCCGACCCCGCGCCGGACATCCTGCAAAGGATCCACTCGATGAAGAGGGAGATGATATTCCTCAGGAAGTCCGTCTGGCCCCTGAGGGAGGTGGTGAGCGGCATCGAGCGCTCCGAGTCCGTGCTCGTCAGCAAGAAGACCCGGCCCTTCATAAGGGACCTCTATGACCACACAATCCAGGTCATAGACACCGTCGAGACATTCAGGGACATGGCCTCCGGGCTTCTGGACCTGTACCTTTCGAGCGTGAGCAACCGGATGAACCAGGTCATGAAGGTCCTCACGATAATCGCGACCATCTTCATACCGCTGAGCTTCTTTGCAGGCCTCTACGGCATGAACTTCAACACGGACTATCCGCTCAACATGCCCGAGCTCAACTGGGAGTACGGGTACCCGGCCATTCTCCTGTTCATGACGGGCGTCGCGCTTCTGATGCTCTTCTACTTTCGGAAGAAGAGATGGCTGTGACCGATGCTCCCGTTTCCGGTGCTCTCCGCCTGATATAAAAGTAACCTTGTGCTATGTCAAGATAATGGCGGTGTTTTTCTTTCCGCGCGGAGGGGGTTTTCCTGGTTTCAAAGAAAGCTGTGACTGAGAAGAAGCCGAAGCTCCGGGAGTCCGTCGACTGTGGCTGGGGAAGGCTCATATACGGCCCCGCGTTCTCCGACTACAGGAAGCTCGCGGAGGCCGTCTACAGCGAGGAGCAGAGGAAGAGGAACATAGCGATATACGTCGAGGAGCCCCACGTGGTGCTCGCAAGCGCCCCCCAGGAGCTCTTCCTGAACCCCTCCCACGTCTACAGGCTCGTCTTCGCGACCTTCGGCGGCTGCACTGTGGACAGCACCTTCAGGATAAGGCGGGCGGAGGCGAAGAAGGACGCCGCCGCGATATCAAGGATATACAGTTCCAGGCACATGGTCGACGTCGACCCGGGCTTCATATACGCCTCGAGGAAGTCGAGGTCGGTCATATTCCTCATAGCGGAGGACAGGAAGACCGGGCTTCCAGTGGGGACCGTGATGGGAGTGGACCATGCGGCAGCGTTCGGGGACAAGTGGCGCGGCAGCAGCATGTGGGCACTGGCGGTGGATGCCCAGTCGCCGTTCGCGGGGGTCGGCGAGGCGCTGACATGCCACCTCATACACCACTTCATGGAGAAGAAGCTGAGCTTCATGGACCTTTCCGTGATGCACGACAACGCGCCGGCGATAGCCCTCTACGAGAAGATGGGCTTTGAGAAGGTGACGGTCTTCACCATAAAGCACAAGAACATAATAAACGAGTCGCTCTACTCCAACATAGACGAGGACGAGGAGAGCATAAACATCTACTCCAGGTCCATAATAGACGAGGCCAGGAGGAGGGGCATAGTGACGGAGGTCATAGACAAGGCCAACAACTTCTTCTCCCTCTCGCTTGGCGGCAGGACGGTCGTCTGCAGGGAGTCGCTCACCGAGATGACGAGCGCGATAGCCATGAGCAGGTGCGTCGACAAGCGCGTCACGAACAGGCTCCTGAAGGCCCACAACCTCAGGGTCCCCGCCCAGATACTCGCGAGCTTCGACTCGAGGAACGAGCGCTTCATGGCGAGCTACAAGACAGCAGCCGTCAAGCCCAGGAAGGGCGAGAAGGGAAGGAACGTCTTCCTGGGCGTGAAGAAGGCGGAGCTGAAGAAGGTCATGGACAGGATATCGAAGAACAGGAAGAGCATAGTCATAGAGGAGATGGTGAAGGGAAAGGACCTGCGGGTGATAGTGATAGACTTCAGGGTGGTCGCGGCATCCATCATAGAGCCTCCGGTGGTGGTGGGCAACGGGAAGCACACAGTGAGGCAGCTCATAGGAAAGCTCAGCCGAAGGAAGGAGGAGGCCACGGGAAAGAGGAGCTCGATTCCGATAGACTCCGAGACCAGGGAGTGCGTCCGGAGCGCAGGCTACGGCCTCGACGACGTGCTGCCCAGAGGGAGGAAGGTCACGGTGAGAAAGGTCGCTCTCGTCAAGACCGGCGGTACCATAAGGGACGTCACCGCGACGCTAAGCAGGAAGCTGCGGACGGTGGCCGAGGACGCCGCGAGGGTCATAGACATACCTGTCGTGGAGATAGACATGAAGGCCGCCTCAGAGAAGAGCGACCGGTACGTGATAATGGAGGCCAACGAAAGGCCGGGGCTCGTCAACCACACAACGCAGCCGGTGGTTGAGCG
>CAZTRL010000031.1:0-12887 GCA_964616715.1 uncultured archaeon
GGCACTCCCTACATAGACTTCGCAAACGATGCGGGAAGCGATTATGACGCGAGGATAAGGCTTACCGGAAATGACCAGCTCTCAGTAGAGGGCGCTGAAGTCCACGCGGACGCATACTGTGACTCAACGGGCACCGACTGCATGGTCCCTGGTGAGTTCACCAGTATAATACTGTTCACATTGAGGTACACCGGCTCTCCTGCCAGCTTCAGCACCGACGGCTCCACCAGAGTGCTCTTCACGGACGACCCCGCGGACAAGCCGCGCAATGTCCAGATTTCGAGCGCCACCAGGGCCGCGGCCGGCCACTACAAGCTCAGGGTCAATTTCAACGGCTACTACATAGATTCCGACGAGGTCATCATGGCCACGTTCATGCAGCAGGATGCGGGGACGAGAAAGCTTACCCTTTCTGACAGCGACGGGAACAACCTGATAGAGTTCATGGTCTCGGACGACGCAAGCGCGAACGACCTGATACCAGGCGACGAGATAACGTTCATGGTCGCGTGGCCGTCCGTCGGGCTGAACAACTAGACAAGACTTTTCTTCAGGACGCGCAATGCAACCAGCTACAAGAAGTCACCGAGGCTTGAGTTCTTTTCCTTCCCGCCATCGCTCTCCGTATCGCCGCGCATACCGCTGAGTATGCTCTTCATGCGCTTCTCCTTGTGGTGAGCGGTCCAGTAGTAGCCCTCGTCCCTGGTGTTCTCTGTTATAAGCATTATGACCTTTCCTATGTCCGCGCGGCCCACCCTTCCCCTGCGCTGTATGGAGCGCAGCGGACTGGGGACGGGCTCGTAGAACACCGCGAGGTTCGCGCTCGGTATGTCGAGGCCCTCCTCGCCCACAGCTGTCGCGACCAGAACGTTGTAGTCGCCCTCCCGGAACATCCTTACCGTCTCAAGCTGCTCCTTCTGCGTGACGCCGTCCTTCTGGCCGACGAACCTGACGGGTCTTGCGCCCTGCACGTTCCTCAATGCAGCGACTATGTCGTCGACGCTGGTCCTGTAGTTGGCAAAGACTATTATCCTGCTCTCCGGGTTCTTTCTCATTTCGGCATCGACTATCCCGCAGAGTTTTGAGACCTTCGGGTGCCTGGACCCCTTCGCCGCAAGTGCCGCCGTGAGGTTCATCGCGTTCCTCACCTTCATGTCATTGCCGAGCACTTTGTCCGCCTTCGTCTTGTTTGCCCTCATCTTGTCCCAGTACTCCATGAGGGGTCTTATGCCCTGGGTCTCCAGGAGGCCGAGGGCATGCTCAAGCTTTATGCATTGCGTGACTATGGAGACCGCGGCAAACGACGACCTGCCTCCGGCGCGCAGGCGCCCCATGAAGTCGCCCTGGAAGGCCAGGAGGTCGCGCTTGTTGACGAGATGGGACGGCTTCGTCAGCCCGAACTTCCTTAGCTGTCCGACCTTCTTCCTGTAGACCTCGTCGAGCAGCGCCTTTATCGCAAGGAAGGATGGCGGGAGGGACACCCTGACCTGCTCTATCTCCTTCTCCTTGACGTAGGGCCTGACGTCGCTGTCCCGCTCGCTCCTGACGTCCACGGCCTTGACGCCCAGGTTCTCGCATATCTCGTCTATCTTCTCCCGGCTCGCGCCCGGGGAGGCGCTCAGGGCGAGTATCCTCGGGTCCTCGGATGCCTCCGCGTACTTTGATGCTATGTACGGATAGGCGTATCCCCCTATCGCGTGGTGGGCCTCGTCGAAGACTATGAGGGAGAAAGCCGAAAGGTCTATCCTTCCGCTGTCTATGTCGTTCCGTATGGTCTGGGGCGTCGCGAATATGACTTTCTTGTCCCTGTATATCCCCACCCTCTCGTGAGGCTTCATCTCCCCGGTCACCACCTGGAAGAGGGAGTCGTCCATGGCGAGGAACTTCCGAAAGCTTGAGTAGTGCTGGTTCGTCAGCGGCTTCGTTGGCGCGAGGACTAGTACCTTCCTGCCAGGATGCGTCCCAAGCCGGTGCACCGCGAGCATGAGAGCTATCGGGGTCTTGCCGAGTCCCGTAGGCAGCACCACGAGCAGGTTCTCCCTGACAGCCCTCCCGAGTATCTGCTGCTGGTATAGCCTGGCCTGGAGAGTCTCGTGCCTTATGAGGGGATGCTTAACGAATTCCGGCATATTTTTTTAATAGTCGCGAGGTTAAAATAAAGAGTATGAAGAAAACGCTTGGGCTCATCGAAAAGGTGAAGATAAGGGGGCTCAAGGAAAAAGAGGTTCTAGCACTCGTCGATACCGGCGCCAAGCTGACATCGGTAGACATAAGGCTCGCCGCGGAGACCGGGATAGGTCCGGTGCTGCGGGCGACGAAGATAAAGAGCGCGTCCAAGGACAGCGGCACGAGGAGGCCGGTACTCAAGGCCAAGGTGGGGCTCGGCGGGAAGGTCTTCGACACAGAGGTCAACGTCGCTGACAGGTCGAGGATGGCGTTCCCGGTCCTCATAGGAAGGAACATCCTCTCCGGCAACTTCCTCGTGGACGTCGAGAAGAACATGGACATCTTCAGGAAGGTCGCGACCGATAAGAAGATGACCGCCGAATTCGAGTGAGCCCCCATTTATTAAGCCATCCGGCCCAAATAAGGTCAAGTTGGTTCAAATGAAGGTAGCGATACTTGGACCCAGCCCCGAATTCGCAGCCAATTCCACGAAGAGGATACTCGAGGAGGCCAAGAAGCAGTTCAAGAAGGCCGAGCTGGTGCCGGTTTCCGACGTCGTCCTGAGCGTGGGGAAGGGAGGCACCGCCACAATCGGCGACAAGAACCTCGCGGACTACGACTACATAATCCCCAGGATAGACTCCAAGAGGGCCGAAGTCGGATACCCTGTGTTCGTCTTCCTCGACGCCACAGACGTCAGGAAGCCCTATCCAGCATCCACCATCCTCATAGCACACAACAAGTTCCTGACGCTGACAGAGCTCGCGAGGAAGGGGGTACCGGTCCCTGAGACGTGGCTCACAGGCTCAAAGGACACCGCAGGCGGGATAATAGACAACCAGAAGCTCCCGATAATAATGAAGCTGCTCGCCGGGTTCGGGGGCGAGGGCGTCATGATAATGGAGAGCAAGGAGGCGGCCAAGGCCACCATACACACGCTGAAGACACTCAGGCAGGAGGTCCTCCTAGAGGAGTACCTGCCGAACCCCGGGGAGGACATAAGGGCCATAGTCGCCGGAGAGGAGGTCATAGCATCCTTCAAGAGGATAGCGGGGCCGGGTAGCAAGAAGGCCAACATCCACCTCGGCGGGAAGGGCGTGGACTTCAAGATAACCCCCGAGATAAGGGAGATAGTCCTCAAGTCCGCAAAGGCAATAGACGCCAAGATATGCGCAATAGACATAGTGGAGAGCAGGGGGCAGGCGTACGTGATAGAGGCCAACATAAACCCGGGCCTTGCGGGCATAGAGAAGGCGACCAACATCAACGTTGCAAAGAGGATAATAGACTACGTCAAGAGCGAGCTAAAGCACTGATAAAGGCCCCGGCAACATTTTTTAACCATGAATCCCTATTAGGCATGTAAGCGGTGGATTTGATGACTCTCTGCATACTGGGCCGCGAGAAGACGGAAACCAACCTCAAGCTTCTCGAAGAGGCCAAGAAGAAGTTCAGCTCGGTTTTCTTCGTCCCGATGGAGGGGATTGGGGTGGGCCTGAGCGACGACTTCAGCCTGACATACAGGACGACGGACCTACTAAAGTTCAAGGCCGTCCTGCCAAGGGTCCCCAGGCAGTCCTACTCATACGCCTACCAGCTGCTTTCGCTCTTCCCCTCTGACACATTCATGCCGGTCCCCCCGATAGCGTTCCTCATGGCGTCCGAGAGGTTCTTCCTGCTGACGGTGCTCCGGAAGAGGCAGGTCGAGACCCTCAACCTCCATCTCGTCAGGTCGGTCAACGCCGCCGAGAGGATAATAGACGCGCTGGACTTCCCGTTCATAATAAGGGTCCCGACGCAGAAGACGGGCGTCACCGTGAAGGGAAGGACCGAGGCGAAAAGCATAATAGAGGCCCTCGGCTCGCTCAAGCACCCGGTCCTGATAGAGGACGTGGTAAAGGACGTGGTTTCCGCATACGTGGCGAAGCCGGACGTCGTCGCGGCCGTGAAGAAGACGAGCCACGACCAGGACATGGTGTTCGGGGGAGGAAGCTACAAGGAGCAGAAGCTCGGCGTCGAGGCCAGGCAGCTCGCGCTCGAGGCCGCGGACGCCACGGGCGCGCAGGTGGTAAGGGTGGACATGACCATGAAGGACGGCCCGAAGGTGGTCAACATGGAGATGAACCCCAACCTGATAACCCCCAGCCGCGTGTGCAAGGCAAATGTCCCCAGGATGGTCATGGAATCCGTATACGACAACTACAGGCACCATCAGGACAAGCCGCTCCTCATGAAGTTCTTCGATGATGCGAAATCGGTCGTCAGGAACGTCCTCAAGGACAGGTGAGCACCTGTCACATATTTATAAGACAGCACCAAAACTATGACCATGGACATCAATTCCGCGCTGCAGGCCGCAGCCGCGTGGCTGTCCGGCCTGTACAGCACGCTGCTCCCTGACTACATACTCCCCAACCTCACCCTCATAACAGAGATCATACTCATACTGATAGTCGCCTACATATCGGCGAGGATAGGCAAGTTCCTGACCTCCCGCGTCCTGAGCATTGTGGGGCTGAAGAGGCTCACGGAGAAGTCATGGGCCGAGAACGCGCTCAAGGTGACGGGATACAAGGGGAGCATCGTCGGGCTCATAGCCGACCTCGTCAAGTGGCTGATATACATAGTGTTCTTCACGCTCATACTTCAGACCGTGGGGCTCTCCGGGGTCGCAGACATCCTGGGGCAGGTAGCCATAATCGTCCCCAGGTTCATAGGCGCCATACTGCTCGTGGTCGTGGGATTCATAATAGCCGACTTCTTCGGCAAGGTGTTCGGCGAGGCCGGAAGCAAGTTCATGGGAGCCGAAAGCATAGGCAGCTTCATCGGCGGGATAGTCAGGTACACCATAGGGATGGTAGTGCTGATAATGTCACTCGCCCTCATAGGCCTGGACATATCAGCGCTCGCCATATTGCTGTCGGCGCTTCTCGTAATGGTCATAGTCATAGCGACGCTCGGCATAAAGGACCTCCTGCCGGAGGTGAGCTCCGGCATACAGCTCAAGGGGACGGTCAGGCCTGGAGAGAGGGTGAAGGTGGCCGGCTACGCCGGGATCGTGGAAAGCGTGGAGCCAATGTACACGAGGCTCAAGACGGGCACATCGACCGTCATGATACCGAACTCCCTGATAATCAAGAGCGTCATAGAGAAGGTCCCCGGCGCGAGGCCGCAGAGGAAGAAGAGATAGCCTGTTCCTCTCACCGGATTAAAAACTAATACCTGTTCTGCGAATAATAATACTAATGAAAATAAAGCCCGGCTACATGGTGTTTGACAACGGAAACGGCCAGGCTGGAGAGAAGGTCACATGGGCCGCCCCGCATACCGGCCCGGCGCTCGAGACGCCGACCTCGAGGGACGACAACTCCGACACCGTCGCGAGCCTGTGCTGGATGAAGGTCGGCGGCAAGTTCGTGCTCTCCACGATACCCAGGAAGAGGGTCATGGGAATAGACCTGAACCGCGACCCTCCAAGCATGGAAAACGCGATAAAGTACTACCGTCCGTTCATAGACGACGAGAACACCGAGGAGCTTCTGGATTACAGGGAGAAGTACGCGTGGGTCGCAAAGAACAGGCGGGACCACGCAACCAGGCTGAAGATATACAACGGCTTCTGGGACGAGGTAAGGAAGTCGGGGAGGACCGTCGTATTCGTCCACCGCAAGTTCTCCAGGATGAAGAACTACCCCAGCATAATGGACGTCGTGGCCTACGAGGACTACGGGTTCAGCAGGAAGATCCTGTCGCCCATAGTGAGGAGGCTCAACAGGAAGTACGAGCCGTTCCTGAAGACGGTAGAGGAGAACTACAAGAACGCGATACTCCTTGAACAGAAAAGGGTCCTCGAGAGGGTGATGGAGATATACGGAACGCTCGACACGGCCAAGCTGAAGGCAGAGTACAGGCAGCTGCTGGAGGGTGACATGGCAGTCATAAGAAAATACGCCGACAGGCACAGGGTGAAGAAGCTCGATGACTCCATGACCGCCAAGAACTTCATGGCCGCAAGCAAGTCCGCCCTGAGAAACGCAGGCAGCCCCAGGATAACTGTGGAGTCCATATTCCGGGGAAGCCACGGGAGGAGCCAGACCATGGCCATGTCCAGGAGGAAGAACGTCATAAGCATAGAGTCAAACGCGTTCCTCAACTACTGGTACCCTAACGAGGCCTCCGACATAGTCCTCAAGCTGGTCAACGACATAAGGCCCATGCGCAAGATAACCGAGTACCTCAGCGAGTCCTGAAATCACGGGCAAAAGGATTTATTGCAGGACCGGGAATTAAGGTTATGAAAATACGCGACTTCCGCCCCGCGGACAGCGACACTATAGTGAGGTTCAAGGAGGAGAGCAACAAGGTGAGCTTTCCGGGGGCCAGCTTCGACCGGCGCATGTACAGGAACCTCCTTGAGAGGAGCGCGGCCGCGGCGCCTGCATTCATAAAGGTCGCCGAGGCGGATGGCGAGACTGCCGGTTTCGTGTGGTTCCGGGAAATAAAGAGCACGGTCGGGACTTTCGGGAGGATAGAGGACCTGTTCGTAGACGGCAGCCACAGGGGGAAGGGAATAGGAAAGGCTCTCATGAAAGCCGCGGAGGACACGCTCAAGGCCTCCGGCGTGGGCAAGCTCAAGCTCACGGTCACGATAAGCAACAGCGTGGGTCTCTCGCTGTACGAAAAGCTCGGATACAGGACCACAAGATACCGCATGGAAAAGGATTTATAGATTCCCCGGCAAGTATAATATTATGAACGGAAGGCCTCGGGCCGCGCAAATCGCATTCCTGCCGCTCCTATTCGTGACCCTTTTCCTCGCGCAGGGCGCGCTCGCGCTTGACGTCCTCTCAAGCCAGGAGGACATGACGCTCACGATAGAGCGCGGGGACTCCCTGCAGTTTGCCCTGATACTTCAGAACGTCCAGGAGAAGGCCACCGTGAAGGCGACCGGCGAGATAGCGGATTGGACGGGCTTCTGGGATGACGGCGAGGGCGAGTACGACGTCTACCCGGGACAGGGCTACATAATAGTCAGGATAGACGTGCCGCAGGACGCAGAGACCGGCGAGTACGACGGGCAGATAGTCTCCGGAAGCGACGTGCTCTCCAGGATAACGGTCAGGGCGACGGCAGAGCTGACGGACGTCAAGGCCTACGAGAAGCTCTCCGACGTGGGGGAGCAGGTAGGCAACCTGAGAAGCGACCTCTCGACCATCTCGGGGGCGGTGTCAGGGATAAAGTCGAAGGTCGAGAGCCTCGAAAGCGACCTGCCGGGGCAGATGGAGAGCGCGTGCGGAAACCAGCAGGACATAACAGAGCTCGAGAACGAGAACCAGAAGCTCTCGGATGAGATAGATGGCCTCTCGGCGAGCCTTACCGAGGCTGAAGAGTCTAACAAGGAGCTCAACGACTTCACTGGCATGCTCGTGGGAACGCAGATTCCCGGGACCTTCGTGGGTGGGCTGATACTGGGCATCGCCATAGTCACTCTAGTGATAAACCGGGAGATGGTAAAGAAGCGGCTCAAGCAGAGTGAAAAGAAGCCATCATCCAAAAGCCGGGACCAGCCAGCCCACCGCGAGGACACGTTCAGGTACAGCTACGGAAAGACCTGAGAGAATCATCCCTTCTTTCCCTTGTGGGAGATGCCCCTCGACTTCCTGCCAGCGGAAGTCAGGCCCCTGTGCACCCTTCCGGTGTGCTTCCCTGACGCTATCCACGCGGAGTCGACGTCCTTCTTCACGGAGGGGCTGGACTTGTCCGCGAGTATGACCTCGTACCACAGGTTCTTCCCGTCCTCGGCGACCCAGTATGAGTTGAGGACTTCCATATTCCTGAACTTCGCTGCGGCCTTCTCCTCGGCCACCTGCTGCCTGGACTTGTTCAGCGTGAAGAACCTTCCTGCCCTCGTGGGCCTCCTGCCGCCCGCGTAATCGGGAATCTTCCTGCCACCGCGGCCGACCCTGACACGGGCGACCAGAAAGCCCTGCTTGGCCTTGTAGCCCAGGCTCCTTGCCCTGTCAATCCTCGTCGGGTGCTCTACCCTGGAGACGACAGGCTCGTCCCTCCACTGGATGAGCCTGGACTTCTGTATGGCCACGAGCTCCTCGCCGGGCCTCTTCCACAGGTTCCTGAGGTGATTGTACATAACATCACATTTTGGTTGTAAAGCTTATAAATGTTGAATATTAAAATATATTTATCTCTTAGTACCCTTTATAAGTTTAAAAAGAGAGGTGATTTCATGCACGCCGCGGCAAAGATTCTGATTGGTCTTATAATCATCGCGGTCGGCTTCGGTCTCTTCGTTGACTCCGTTTACGGCAACATGTGGACCGGGATAAGCATAGACTGGTGGGGCAACTTCGTCATAGTGGTCACCGGGGTAATACCGGCGATGCTCATACTGATGGGGCTCTTCGTGGTCTGGCTCGAGGCCGACGAGATAAAGGCTGAAAAGGAAATGGGAGCCGAGGAGACAGCCAGCACAGAGACACAGGAAGTCAAGCAGGCAGTCGCAGCCGCCCCCAAGGAAAAGCCAAAGACCAGAACGAGGAAGAAGAAGTGATTGCTTTTAGGGCCGGAACTTCCCGGCAAACCCTTAATTTTCTAGTATATCTCCATCCGCAGGACGCCCCCGGAAAAGGACTGGCTCCTTATCCTGGTCCCAGGGGACTTGTTCACTATCTTGAAATAAGACCTCTCCGCGGCCTCGGCCTTCACCTCCGCCGACGACGGCAGCTCCTTTACGAAGACGTCGCCGGGCGAGTCTATGCCGTCCAGATGGACGTCCACCGAGAGCCTGCCGTCGCTCCTCTTGGTCAGGACAGTCCTCGGCTCCTCGGGGTTCCTGGTGAAGGGCCTGGACGCAGCTGACTGGTCGACCACCGGCCCACCGTTGCCGTCCCTGACCCTCGGCGCTGTACCAGGCTTTCCCGGACTGCTGCCCGCGGGCTTGGCCCTGCCGGCCCTTATCTCGACCTTGAAGGGCACGTTGCCCTTCCCGCCGAAGAATCCCGACTGTATGGTCTTCTCCATGGCCTTTCCCAAATCTTCCCCGTCCTTGACCGAGTCCTTGAAGCTGTCGAGCAGCTGACTGAAGAGGTCCCTGCCCATCATCTCCGCAGGATCCCCTCCCTTCCTGGCCCCGCACTTGGGGCAGAAAGACCACACGTCATCCAGCTCGGTGCCGCATCTTGAGCAAATCATACTACAATCTTTAGGCCCATCTATAAAAAGGTTGGGGGTCGGAAAGGAATCAGTACAACTCCTCTTCGTATGTCTCCTCGCCGCCCTCTCCCGACGGCTGGGAGCCTGCCTTCTTGAAGAGCTTGCCGCCTAACTTGTCGTAGACGAGGAAGCCGACGACGCCCACAAGGGCTATGACGAGTATGACTATGACGCCGGTCGCCCCCGAGGAGTCACCGCCAGCGGAGCCTATCTCCGAGTAGACGGCCGAGAGGCTCTGGTACATGGAGCTTGCGGCAAGGTACTCCTGCTCTGCAAGCGCATAGTCCCCGGAGTTCATGTCCTCGGAAGAGCTGTCAAGCGCCTCGTCGATGGGGGAGAAGATGAAGCCGACCGAGGTGTCGCTGAACCCTGACTCCTCGAAGCTCGACTTCAGGCTGTCCACGTCGCTCTGGAGAAGGTCCAGCTCCACGCTCTTGTCGACGGCGCACGAGAGGCTTATGTAGACGTCCTGAGTGCTGTCACCGCCCTTTATCTGCACAGAGCCGCTCGCCTTGCCTGAGGGCCCCGTCCTGACGCTAAGCTCGAGGCTGCCGGGAACCCCCGGGACGAGCTTGTCAGGGAAATCATAGCCCTCGACCTCGATGTCAGTCGCCTTGTAGCTGAAGCTAGTCATGTCTGAATCCCCGTTGTTTTTTATCGTGAATGTCCTGTTCAGGGTCTCACCGGCGAGGCACTCGTCCACCACCCAGAGGGCGGGGCTCACCTCAAGCTCTCCCGCCTCTACCGGCGGGCACTCCGCCGGGCCTGCCTGGACGGTAAGAGAAACGTCTATAGGTATGACCACTCCATAGGCCGCGGAGGACACGAGTATCTTCCCCGTCTTGGTTCCAGTGAGCCCGGAGGGGTCGATGCTGAGCATGAGGTCGGTTGCCGAGTTGCCGCCTATGGTGTTCTTGGTGAACCGGGCGTCCACGTAGTCCCCTATGTCCTCTACCGTTGCCGCGAGTGTGATGCTCGCGTTGACCTCGTTGGATATGGTGATGTTCTGCTCCACTGTCTCGGAAGGCCCGAGGGTCAAGGCCAGCTTGTCCTTCCCGTTATCTATATCGAAGAGCTTCCTGACCTCTATCGTCGCCTGGTCGGTCGCCGTCGTGGTCTCCATGGTTATGGTGTAGTTTCCGGGGGCGTAGCTCTTGAGGAGCGGGAACTCGTACATGAACTCCCCGTCGGTGACCGCCTTCCTCTCAAGGGGGATGGTAGTCCCGCCGGGAATATTCACGCTTCCGGAGACCGCGGCATACTTGGTCTTTCCCGTTATCACCACGCTCTCCCCTATCCAGTACTTGGTCTTGTCAGTGCTGACCTCGAGCTCGACATCCGCGGGGGCTATCTCGAACTTGGAGAGGCTCCCGCCCCTCGCGCCGGTGGAGGTCTTGGTCCCGAACTCGGCGTAGTACTCCCCCACGGGGAGGTCCAGTATGGCTATCAGGAAGGCCCCGGTATAGACGCTGGCGTCGACGCTAAGGTTCACATCCAGCAGCTTCCCCGTCTGCGCGTCATACAGGTTGACCGACGCCTCCACGGACATCGGCGCGTAGAGGTTCACATGGACGTCGTTGTCTATGATGTTTATCGTTATGCTCTCGATAGTCTTCGGGTACATCGTGAACCCTGTCCTGTTGAAGTAGGCATCGCCGCTGATGTCGTTTGCGAAGAACTCCATGTCGTAGCTTCCCGCATGGGTGAAGGGCGTGGGACCGCATGAAGCGTCGAAAGACGGGCTGCTGGAGAACTCGCAGACGTAGCAGTCACCGAACTTGTTCATGGAGCCCCAGTCGAGGGGGTCATGCGTTATGGAATCGGAGAGCTCCCACTTAACCTCCAGCGGGACCGAGAGGCCCGCCATCCATGAAGACACCTCGTCCGTGGGTATTATGAGCAGCATGCTCGAATTGTAGGAAGGATAGTATGGAACGGTGTCCTGCTCGCATATGTCCGCGGCCTGCGAAAGCGCCGGGACCATGAACGACAAAAACAGCGCCACAGCGAGCGCAAAAAGGGCTTTCCTCATATTATAAGTTTGCCTTAACCAATACTTAAATATTACAAAGGGCAACTAGTACTATGGTTTCAATCAGCGATTTCCAGGCGCTGGACCTGCGCGTCGGCGAGATAGTGGCGGCGGACCCCGTAGAGGGAAGCGACAAGCTCTTCGTCCTGCAGGTGGACGTCGGCGGAAGGCAGATACAGCTCGTCGCGGGCATAAAGGGCCACTACGGCGAGGACGAGCTCACCGGAAAGAAGATAGTCGTGATCGCGAACCTCGACCCCGCAAGCATAAGGGGAATAGAGTCCCAGGGGATGCTGCTCGCGGCAATGGACGGGAGCGAGGTCAGCCTCCTCACCGTGGACAAGGACGTCTCCGTCGGCTCCAAGGTCATGTGAGCCGCCTGCCCGAACCCGCATTTTTATTTCCCCTAAGCGAATTCATCTAATGGCAGAGGCCTCATCCTTTTGCAACGGGAAAGTGAGCATAATAGCCGACCACCGGGAGAAGAGGACGAAGACGTTCTCCTGGCTGCAGTCCTTCGACGCCCGCATAGTCGAGAAGCAGCTGGACGTCGGCGACTACATAGTGTCGGACACCGTCGGGATAGAGAGGAAGACAGTCGACGACTTCCTGACGTCTCTGCTCGACCGGAGGCTCTTCAACCAGATGGAGAGCCTGTCATCCACATTCCAGCGTCCGCTCCTCATAGTGGAGGGGGACCAGAACATGCTCTTCTGCTCCAGAAACATACACCCGAACGCCATTCACGGGGCGCTTTCCTCCATAACCCTCGATTACAGGGTCCCCATAATATGGACCAGCACGCCCAAGCTCACTGCGTCGCAGATATACTGGACGGGCTACCGGGAGCAGCTGAAGTCGCCAAACGGCATATCGGCGAGGGCGTGCAAGAAGACGAGGGACGAGAAGGCCCTCCAGGAGTTCCTGGTCGCGGGCCTCCCGAAGGTAAACACGAAGCTCTCGAGAAGGCTCCTGGCGGAGTTCGGGAGCGTCAGGGGGGTATTCACTGCCTCGGAGGAGATGCTCATGGGTGTCGAGGGCATAGGAAAGAAGAAGGCCAGCGAGATATGGTGCATACTCAACGGCTGCTACCCCGCGGATGGCCGGGCCTGAATCACTTCTTCCCCGCGCACGCCCTGACGAAGTTGAGGAACAGCGGGTTCGGCCTGACGACGCTCGTCGTGAACTCCGGATGGAACTGGCTCGCCATGAAGAACCTGTGCTTCGGGAGCTCGAGTATCTGCATTATCTGGCCGCTGGCGTCGTGGCCGGAGAACACCAGCCCCTTCTCATCCAGCCTTGATATGTAATCGGGATTGAACTCGTACCTGTGCCTGAACCTCTCCCTGGTCTTGGTCGAGCCGTATATCCTGTTCGCGATGGTGCCCTTCCTTATCAGGACGTCCTGGCCGCCGAGCCTCATGGTGCCGCCCTTCTTGTAGACGTTCCTCTGGCTCGG
>CAZTRL010000032.1:0-11899 GCA_964616715.1 uncultured archaeon
GCGAAGGTCCAGAAGGCCGAGCAGGAGATAATCATCCGCGCCATACGGCTCTTCTCCGAAGGGAAGATTAAGGTAGAGGACGGAAAGGTCCGCATACTGAAGTGAGCGATTGCAATTTCCCATTCAGAAAATCAACGATCCCGGCTTTCCGATGACGAAGTCGTTGAAATCGAATTCCGGTTCTTCTGCCCTTTCCATGGCTATGCTATTGAAGGCCGAATGCATGTACCCGTACGGTTG
This sequence comes from uncultured archaeon, assembly GCA_964616715.1. GTDB lineage: Archaea > Aenigmatarchaeota > Aenigmatarchaeia > QMZP01 > JAFGSV01 > JAFGFG01. Next base: position 241 of record CAZTRL010000032.1, read on the forward strand.
TGGGTCCCCGCCCCTCAGGCACACCAGATGCGATTCCATCACCCTATCGCTTGTGGAAAGGAGCGCAGGATAGAAAAGCTTGATGTTCTCGATTCCGTAATGCTCGGCATATCTTGTGAAGTTCTCCTCGCCGCCGAATATGGCGACAACCGACGGGAACTTGACGGCATCCTCGACCGACTTCAGCCTTATGTCGTCGAAGCTGCGCCATTTGCCGTCACCGGAGAAGTAATCGGAATGCTTCTTCCACAACTTGGCTTCGCTTTTCCGGTCGACGACGAAGATGACACTGTTTCCATCTTTGTCCTTGAAATTGCCTTCGAGCATCTTCCTTATGTTCTCCGGGTTATTGAAAGGGTAGCGGAAGGCGAGGTGCTTGCTCTCCTTATCTGTAGCACCGCACTGGATGGGAACGTGCACGTACACATCGAGCTTGTGGCCATTGTCATCGTAATTCAGCATCGCCGTGGAAGAAATGAACTCGGTGTCTGACTGCGGCAGATTCTCATTGACGCATATCTGCGCCACCTGCGGAAGCGTCGGCAATGCCATGCCGCTCCTCATAATCCCGCGGAAATGGTCATCTGCCCACCTGGATTCCGGGCCCCTGTACTCCTTCGCAATCATGTAGCTTCCGAGCATGAAACTTGTTTTTAAAGAAAGTTTTAAATAACAGTTCATGGCCTATGTGAAAATACTCTGCGAGGGCTACACGGTGGACGAGGAAGGGGGCGGAAGCTGCTCGACTATAGTCCTGGTAAAAGACGGCGACACCAACATCGTCATCGACCCCGGGACTGCGAAGAGCAGGGATGTCATAACAAAGGCGCTGGAAGGAAACGGACTGACGGCGGACGACATAGGCATAGTTTTCATAACGCATTCCCACATGGACCACTACAGGAACATCGGCATGTTTCCCAGGGCTAAGGCGCTGGACTACTGGGGCTGGTGGACCGGCGACGTGTGGAACGAGTGCGACGGCAAGGTGACCGAGGACATCAGGATAATAAGGACTCCCGGTCACAGCTACGACGGCATGACCATGCTGGTGGAGACGGAGAATGGAACAGTAGCGATATGCGGCGACGTGTTCTGGAAGGAGGGACTCCCGAAGGAAGACCACTACGCAAGCGACGGGAAGGCGCTCGCGAGGAGCAGGAAGCTTGTGATGCAGTCCGCGGACTTCGTCATACCTGGACACGGAAGTATGTTTCCCGCAAAAAGGCAGAATGCCTGATCAGGACTTCCTAAAGAACTTGGTCCTGACACGCACGGGCTGCTTGAATCCCTTGTCGGTCTTCTCCATGAAATAGCATCTCTTCCTGTGCCCGGTGTCGCCGTATGTCTTTACCAGGATGCCGCTTCCGGAGCTGCCTTCGGTGTACCTGAAGTCCACTATCTCGTGGTCGAAATCCCCGAGCACAGTGTCCTTTCCACCGCTCGTGACAAGATACATCTTGCTGGCCCTCCTGAAATCCGCAGTGTCGCGGACGCCATTGACCGATGTCAGCACCTCACCGATCCCGTCGCCGTCGATGTCTGGGGTGGCCTTGTGAGAAGTATAGCCATCAGCCTTCACGTCCATCGTGCTCATGGTGAGCCCCACTATCAGCGGCGCGGCGTACTTCATGAACGCGCTCCTGAGGTAGTTGCCTTTCATGAATTCTTCTTGGACGCAACTTTTAAAAAGGGAGAAAAGCGCGGCGCATATTTTTATCTCTTGCCACGAAATGAATCTAATGAGGTACAACATCATCGATGCCATCACGTCCGACACGGCCAAGATAGCAGGCGGCGCCTTGCTCACGCTCTACCTCCTGGTGAAGCCCTGCGCGGACTACATGGTGGGCGAGGACACGTTCTGGTCTAGGGCGCTGTTCAAGCCTGAGTCCGAGTACTACGACCCCTCAGCGTACGCGGACAACCCCGAGGCGGAATGGAAGAGCAGGCTTGAGGGAAGAAGGGAAGCTGTCGACGAATGGGGAAGAGCAGGGAAGGCGGCCGCGAAGGTAATAAGGTTTCTTCCATGAAATCCCAGGATTTAAATCGCGGGCGCATTCCTTCTATAATGGTCTCCGAGAAAGAGATAGCAGGCCTCATCAGGAAGATCGCCACAAGGCTCCCTGACGACGTCGCCGAGGCGCTGGAGCGCGCGCTGGAAAGGGAGGACAGCGGCGTGGCGAGGGAAGTGCTCACAAGGATCATAGAGAACTCTGTGAAGGCGGCCGCGGACGGGAGGCCCATATGCCAGGACACCGGGACCCCGATATTCTACGTTAGGCACAAGAAGGACACGGACACAGCTGAAATAAGAAGAATGATAGCATCGGCGACCATCTCCGCTACGTCAGAGGTGCCGCTGAGGCCTAACGCCATAGACACGCTCAGCGACAGGAACATGGGAAACTCTCCGGTCGTGCACTTCGAGGAGGGAGGGGAATTCTCCATGAGCCTCCTGATGAAGGGAGGGGGCTCGGAGAACGTCTCCGCGATATACAAGCTTCCGGATGAGAGCATAGGCGCGCAGAGGGACATGGACGGGGTCCGCAGATGCGTGGTCGACGCAGTCTTCAGGGCGCAGGGGAAGGGCTGTCCGCCTTACTTCATAGGCGTCGCCACCGCAGGGAGCATAGAGGAGGCCGCGCACATGTCGAAGATGCTCCTCCTCAGGGAAGTGGACGAGGCAAACGAGAGGAAGGAGCTCCGCAGGCTCGAGACGGAGATACTGCAGGACGTCAACAAGCTGGGTATAGGGCCCATGGGACTCGGAGGCAGGACCACCGCCCTTTCCGTGAAGGCCGCGGCGGGACTGAGGCATCCGGCAACGTATTTCGTGGGGGTGTCGATAGGTTGCTGGTGCATGAGAAGAGGACGTCTTCCCAGGAAGCAATGACACACGCCGAGCCGCACCATCACCAATAAATATCGGGAAACCATTCTGTTTTTATGAGGGACCGGACCGCACGACCAGCTGTCTTCCTAGCGCTGGCCATCATGGCCTTCGCCAGCGCCGCCCAGGCAGTGACCATCGAGGAGAATGCCATACTCAACACGAGCGTCTCAAACTCGTCCGTGACATTCTCCGTGGAAACCTCCTTCTCAGAGATTGTAGTCGAGAGGACATACATCTACATGGAGGGAATCTCGTACAACGACGGGAGCCAGGAGTCATGCGCATCATACAACCACACAGCAGAGAACACGAACATCGACAGCGCGAGCCTGTGCCCGCCGGCAGGGGAGGAGGCGCCAGCGAGCCAGTCGAACAGGTTCGCCCCCGGAAGCACGCTGCCGCTGGCGAGCGGACCCGCCGAGGAAAACGATAAGCCCGGGAGCCCATCCGGGCCCGCGGAGGAAATCGACGTGAGGGAAAACAGGACGCTTGAGATGGAGACCGGCGGCAACGTGACGCTGCTCTTTAATGGACAACGCATCACGCTGAGGATGCTAGGGACGAGTGACAGGAACCAGACGGCGACATTCGAGATAGACGGGGAGACAGTAAGCCTGCCCGCAGGCGGCTCGTACTTCCTCGACGTCTCGGGAATCATCCTGGAACTGGAGCTTACAGAGATAGAAAGCGGGAACGCATTCCTCTCGGTGCGCCCCGCCCAGCAGATTTCCCAGAACCAGACGCAAGAGGATGTACCAGCAGAAGCCGGAGAGGCGGAAAACCCATGGCCGGCGATAGTCCCTGCGCTCGTCGCCGCGCTACTTGTCTGCGCGTACCTCGCCTACTCCCGCGCATACCCCCGGAAGAAGAGAGGAGGGAGGGCGGTGGATGCCCTTACGGCCGCGGCGGCCCGGGAGACGAAAAAGGCCCGGAAGTCCAGGGAAACCGCACTCCGAAAAGAGGTCGCGGGGCTTAGGAAGTCGCTAGCCTCTCTCAAGGACGACATTCAGACGATGAATGCCGACGAGGTCACGGACGAGCTGGGGATGGAGATGAAGGTCTCGGGCGCCATGGAGGACATAAACCGCAGGATATCCGCATTCTCCAGGAAGGCCGACAGGGCATTCTCACAGCTCAACGAGAAGATGGAGGACATCGAGCAGGAGAAGAGGCAGGCGATATCCTCGCCCATGGAAGACCTGGGAGAGGAGCTTTCGGCCATAAGGTCGGAGCTCAAAGGGCTTGTCAAGAAGCAGGACGTGCTCTCAATAGCCGGACAGCCGGCGGCGAGGAACAAGGGGAAAGCCCCCAAGGGTACGGATAGGCCTGGAGGTCCGGAGGCTGTAAAGGTCTCACGCCTGCGCGAATTTTCGGGGAAGGAGATAGAGGTCGAGTGCAGGCTCAGGCTCGCGAAGGTGCATGGAGGCAGGGGCGGCAGGGCCTACTGGTACGACGCCTCCGACGGCTCCGGGAAATCGATACTGGTATCCGGCCGTAAGCTTCCCGACGGAAAGAACCGAATCAGGTGCATCGTGAAAAAGACGGCTTCCGGGAACTACTACATGCAGCTGGCTAAGTGAGAGACGGCGCCCGCGCTTTTTAATCATCAGGACACAGGATTCTCATGCTCTCCGAAAGCGAATCCATGGTTTCTGCGCGGAGGGGAAAGCCGTGAAGAGGCTCACCGTGCCTCTCCCCAGGGAGGAGGCGCTCAGGCTTAGGGCCGGCGACAGCGTGCTCCTCAGCGGGAGGATACTGACAGCAAGGGACCGGGCGCACAGGTTCCTTCTCAAGGAGGACTTCAGAAAGGCAAGGGGCGCCGCGATATACCACTGCGGCCCCGTCATAAAGGACGGCGCGGTGATAGCCGCGGGCCCCACCACGAGCTCCAGGATGAACCAGTACACGCCTGCCCTCATAGAGAAGTACGGGATAAGCGCGATAATAGGAAAGGGCGGGATGGACGGGAAGGTTCTCGAATCTATGAGGGACAGGTGCGTCTACCTTTCGGCGATAGGGGGCGCCGCGGTAACGTACGCGGATTCCATGAAGCTCGTCGGCGTGGACCGGGAGGACTTCGGGATGCCCGAGGCCATATGGGAGTTTCAGGTCAGGGACTTCCCGGCGATAGTCACGATGGACGCCCATGGAAACAGCATCCATGCGAAGGTTCTCGAGGAGTCGGAGAAGCGCCTCCGCGGACTGCTTTATTAAGGTCCTGTCAATTATTCTTATGAGCGAAGAGACCGACAGGTACCTGCGAAGCCTCGACATCCTCGGGATGAAATTCGGCCTGGAGAGGATAAGGCTCCTCATGAGGGAGCTCGGCAACCCGGAAAAGAGGCTGAAGGTCATACACGTGACGGGGACCAACGGGAAGGGGTCGGTTTCGAGGATGATAGGGTCCATACTCTCCCACGCGGGGCACAGGACCGGCGTGTACACCTCTCCCCACCTGGTGGACTTCAGGGAGAGGATAAGCATAAACGGCGCGGAGATATCCGACGAGGATCTCGCGGGCATACTCGGGGACATAAAGCCCATAGCGGAAAGGATGAGAAGCGACAAGGGGTCCGGGAGCCCCACATACTTCGAGGTCACGACGGCCGCGGCGCTTCTATACTTCGCGAGGCAGAAAGTGGACTTCGCAGTGGTGGAGGTGGGCCTCGGGGGAAGGCTCGACGCGACGAACGTCGTCGACCCTCCGCTGGTCGCAATCATAACGAGCATTGGCCTCGAGCACACTGATTTCCTCGGGACAGACATAGAGTCCATAGCGGCCGAGAAGGCCGAGATAATAAAGAAGGGATGCTCCGTCGTGACCGCATGCGATGGGGAGGCGCTCGGGGTTATAGAGAGGAAGTGCGTCCAGACAGGCTCCCCGCTCAGGGTCGCGGGAAGGGACATGACATATACCAGGAAGAGCAGCAGTGTCAGGGGGACGGAATCCACCATAAGGGGGGAGTACGCAAGCTACTATGTCCGGCTTCCCGTACCAGGGGACTACCAGATAAGGAACGCCTGCTGCGCGGTCGCGGCGGCGGAGATACTGAAGGACAGGGGAACCGAGATAGGGAGAGATGACATAGAGAAGGGGCTTTCGGAAGCCAGGCTTGATGGCCGATTCCAGATTGCCGGGACGAATCCCATGCTGATACTCGACGGTGCGCACAACCCTGACGGGATGGCAAACCTCGCGGAGGCCATCGGAGAGAACGTCAGGAGCGGCCGGGTGATAACCGTGTTCTCGGCGTGCTCTGACAAGGACATATCGGGGATGCTGAAGCAGATATCCAGGGTCTCGGACGTCATAATCGCCACACAGCACGGCTACAGGAAGAGGAGCGAGAAGGCCGATGTCCTGGCGGAGATGGCAAGGAAGTACAACGCGCAGGCGGTTTCGGAGCCGACTCCCGAGGCCGCCGTGAGAAAGGCGAGGGAGGCTGCGTCGGCGGAGGACATGATACTCGTCACCGGCTCGCTGTACCTCGTAGGGGACGTCAAGAGGATGCTTATCCTCCCCTGAGCCACCTGACACCCAGGTAGACGAAGGGCGTGTCGAAGAGCGCCACCAGAACCTTGAGGAGCCAGTACGGAAGTATCAGAGCGAAGATGAAGTCTGCGGTGTACTGGGGCGTCACCATGTAGAAGGCTATGAACATGAATATGGCGGTGTCGATGAACTGGGAGACTATGGTCGAGGCGTTGTTCCTCAGCCAGAGGAACCGTCCCTTCGTCTTCTTCCGGATGTAGTCGAATGAGACTATGTCGTGCGACTGGGATATTAGGAATGCTATGAGGCTTGCGGCTATTATCCTCATGGAGGGATTGAACACCTCGGCGAAGGCATCGTTGCTCGCATACCTTGAGGCCGGCGGCAGCGCAACCGAAAGTATGACCATTAGGAATATCATGACGTTTACGAAGAATCCGGATATTATGAAGCCCTTGACCCTCTTCCGGCCATGGACCTCGGCGACTATGTCGGTCACGAGGAACGTTATCGGGTACATGAATATGCCGACGGAGGAGACGAAGAGCCCGAAGTCCGCAATCTTGGTTCCCATGAGGTTCGCGGCCACTATCGCGCCGACGAAAAGTCCCAGAAGCACCTGCAGCTTCTGCTAGGAGTCAAGCTTCGGGAACTTCATGGGACTCACCGGAAATCAGCCGACCTTCCAGTAGTTGGGCGCCTCTTCGGTTATGAGAACGTCGTGCGGATGGGACTCGATCACACCGGCCTTCGTTATCCTTCTCATCCTCGTCTTCCTGTGCATGTCGGCTATTCCCTTGCAGCCGCAGTAGCCCATTGAGGACCTTAGCCCGCCGACAAGCTGGTAGACTATCTCTCCCACGGTGCCCCTGTAGGGAACGACCCCCTCGATGCCCTCAGGCACGAGCTTCTTTGTGGCCTCCTGGAAGTACCTGTCGGCGGAGCCCACCTTCATTGCGTTGACGGAGCCCATGCCCCTGTAGGTCTTGAACTTCCGGCCCTGGGTGAAGACCACCCTTCCGGGCGACTCCTCTGTCCCGGCGAACATCGAGCCCAGCATCACGGCACTGGAGCCGGCAGCTATTGCCTTCGCCAAGTCTCCAGAGTACCTCATTCCGCCATCCGTTATGACGGGGACATCATGCTTTGCCGCGGCCTCGGCGCACTCCATTATGGCCGTTATCTGGGGCACGCCCACCCCGGCGACTATCCTGGTCGTGCATATCGAGCCCGCGCCTATCCCGACCTTGACGGCGTCGGCGCCCGCCGCTATCAGGTCCTCGGCCCCTTCGGGGGTGGCGACGTTTCCTGCTATCACCTGCACGCCGAACTTCCTCTTTATCCTCTTCACGCAGTCGAGTATGTTCTTGGAGTGGCCGTGCGCGGAGTCTATGAGTATTACGTCGGCCTCGTTGTCTATGAGCACCTTGGCGCGCTCGTCACCGAACGGCCCTATCGCGGCGCCTACCAGAAGCCTTCCCTCGCTATCCTTGGAGGCGCCCGGATACTTCCTCTTCTTCTCTATGTCGGTCATCGTTATGAGCCCCCTGAGGACGCCGCGCTGGTCGACCAGCGGAAGCGTCTCTATCTTGTTCTTCGACATTATGTCGACGGCCTTAGCCTCGTTCGTCCCGACGAGCCCCTTGACCGGGCTCTTCGTCATCATCTCGGAGACCTTCTTCTTCGGGTCCTCCTCAAACCTCATGTCCCTGTTGCAGAGCATGCCCACGAGCTTTCCCCTCTCTATCACGGGGAAGCTTGAGATGCCGTACTCGTTTCGTATGGCCTGGACCTTCTTGAACGTGAACCCCGGCTCGAGCGTTATGGGTTCCCTTATCATCCACGATTCGGACTTCTTGACCCGCCTGACCTCCTCGCCCTGCCTCTCGGGCGTCATGTTCTTGTGTATCATGCCGACGCCCCCCTCCCTCGCAAGCGCTATGGCGAGGCCGGACTCCGTGACCGTGTCCATCGCGGCGCTCATTATGGGTATGTTTATGCCGAGCTTCCTGGTCAGCCTCGTGCTTATGTCCACGTCAGAAGGGAGAACATCGGACCTGGCCGGCACCAGGAGTACGTCGTCAAAGGTCAATGCCTCCTCGATGTCTATCCTGCCAGCCCTCTTCATCGTCATGCACCGATTTGTTTCTATCTATTTCGGCTAGATACTTAAAAAGGTTTGGCATGTTACGCACGACGGGAGGACATGCACGGCGGCTCCCGCAACGCATCAGCCACTGAGAAAAACGGTGAATGGGGAACGCTCACTTCTTCTGCTCGCCCTTCTGTATCTGGGTGTAGCCGCACCTTCCGCAGTAGACGCGGTTCTTGTGCTCCGAAAGCATCGTGCCGGGGCCGCATCTCGGGCAGGGCTTCCTCTTCCTCTGGACCGTGTCGCCGGTGACGTCGTAGTACTGCCAAGACTTCAGCGACTCGTGCTTCCTTCCGGTCCTCTCCTTCTTCTCCCTTACCCTTTTCTTCTTGTCGGCCATGACCATCAATCCTTCTTCTCTTCAGCAGGCGCATCCTCCGCGGGAGCCTCTTCTGCAGGCGCCCCCTGCTTTTCCGCTGTCGGCGCCTCGCCCTCTTCGGCCTTCTCTTCAGCCGGAGGCTCTTCAATCTTCTCCTCTGCGGGAGCCGCCGCGGCCTCAGCTTCCTTCTTCTCGGCCTCCTTGGCCGAGTTCTTCTCGAGGAAGGCCTTCACCTTCCTCTCATGCCTTGCAAGCTTCTCCTTTGGAACATCTTTCTTGTCCGAGTATACGTGGACCTTCACTTTGCTCTTCGCTGCGCCCCTCTCGCTGAAGACCTTGTCGAGGACCATCGCTTCCTCCTTTGCGCCAAGGGCCTTTGCCACCTCAGAGATGAGACCGTGGCGCGAAGGCGTGCCTTTTCCAGCGTGGTCTGCGAGCAGCCAGTACTCCTTCCTCTTCCTGAGGGGATTGGTCTTCTCGGAAATCTTGTCTATCTTCATGCACATCAACCGGATTCAATGGATAATTTATATGACCATAGCATATAAAAGCTTTGCTGGCTTCGCAGTAGTTGGAAATGGCAAATTTTTAAACGATACGTCCCAAAAGATGGTATGGGAGTGGAACACAGCAGGAGATTCAAGCCCGAGGCATGCCAGAAGTGCGGCCTGGTCACGAGGGACCTCGCGCAGGCAGAGATAAACGGCAAGTGGTACTACGCCTGCCCGGAATGCCGCGGCTTCAAGCAGGACGAGAAGGAAAAGAGAAGGGAGAAGCTCCAGAAGCTCTACGCGAAGGAGCTGAGGTAGGCGTCTCGCAGAGGCGCATCCCCCTCCTCCCGCAGGCGGCATTATGGCCCCCTTAGCGTGAAGCTCCCCGTTATACAGTGATTCTCATCATGTCGCTTGCGGCGACGGTGTTCCTGAACGTCTTCCTCGCCTTCTTCTCGAGCTCCGAGACGTCCAGATAGCGCCTGGAGAAATGCGTCATGACCAGCTTCTTCACGCCAGCGGCCTTGGCGGCCTTGGCCGCGTCCGAGACGCTCGAATGCATCTCCTCCTCGACATCGTCATCAAACGTAGCCTCGTGCACGAGGACGTCGGCGGACTCCGCGAGAAGGGCTATGTTGGCGCAGGACATGGTGTCGCCGGTGTAGGCGAACTTGGTTCCTTTCTTGACGTAGCTCACGTCCTTGAGCCTTACCCTCTTCCCGCCGAACGTGACCTCTCCCTTCTCCTTGAGCTTCCCGACGAGCGGCCCTTCCTTCAGGCCGAAGAGCTTCTCCGCCTTGCCTATGTCCACGTTGACCCTGTCCTTCTCGCGCAGGGCGTATCCGACCGCAGGGACGGAGTGCTTCATGGGAGCCGACGTGACCTCGTAGTCCTTCGTGCTGAGCAACTTCGTCACATCGTCGCCCTCGTAGGGCACGTCCTTTGGAACGAGCCTGAATCCCACGCCCCAGTATCCGAGGTCCATTATGTCGCGGACGAACCTCGACGCCTCGGGCCCGTATATGTATAGGGGCTCCTTCCTCCCCTCTAGGTTCATGGTGAGCAGGAGGCCTATCATCCCGGCCCAGTGGTCCGCGTGCCAGTGGGTTATGAATATCCTCTTTATCTTCATGAAGTTGAGCTTGGCCTTCATCAGCTGCTTCTGGGTGCCCTCGCCGCAGTCGAAGAGCATGCAGTCCCCTTCGTGGCGCAACCATATGGCCGAATGGTTCCTCCTCGGCGTGGGTATAGCAGAGCCCGTGCCCAGGAACACTATCTCCATCATGCTTAACCTTTTTGTCCGGCAGGTTAAAATCGTTTACCCACGGCACGATTAACAAAAATGAGTAAAAAGGCAAGGAATTTAAGAAACGCGCCAAAGCTTAAAAATGGGAAGGTGCACACATGCTATCAAGATGCAAGGAATGCGGCTCGCTGGCCACCACTGTCAAGTGCATCAGGATAAGGAAGGACATATGCCGGTCCTGCTGTGACACCGACTGCCCGGAATACTACTCCTGCTGGGGAAGGTACTACTGAGCGTCCTTCGCCTCTTCCTCGTGCGGCTTCTCGTGCTTCTTCGCGGGCACAGCTGACGGAGAGTCCTTGGCCTTCGCCCTGTACATCTCCAAGAGCTCGGGGTTCCTGCCTACCACCTGGGCCGCCTTGGTCGAGAGGTTGACGGCGAACGAGCCCACCGGCTGGACGAGTCCGAGGTACTTGACTAGATAGTACTCGAGCAGTTCCTTGGCCTGGTTGAGCGACTCCGGCGTGACCTCTCCGTTTATGTCCTGGCTGACCGACCTGAATACCTTGTTCAGGAACGCAGGCTCCTCGGGCGTGGCGTTCTCTATGACGGCGGAGACAACGGTCGAGAGCCTCTTCATGAGGGCGTCAAGCTTGTACCTCCTGCCCATGTCCTTGGAGTATCCCTCGACGAGCGTGTCGAATATGTCACCGACCGATATGTCGCTGAGATTCTTGTGTATCAGCCTGGACTCGAAGCCCTCGCTGAAGGCGACCACCTTGTCATTGCCGCTGTTCATCTCCTTTAGGATGCCCATCTCGACCAGGTTCTTCAGGTCGCCGTTTGCGTCCGGGAACCTCGGGGTTATTATGTTGCTCGTGACCGAACCGCCCATCCTGAAGATGAACCAGAGAATCTCCGAGAGCTCGTTTATCTTCGGGGAAAGCCTTATGAACTCCCCAAGGAATGCCTTTTCAGTAATCTCCACGATTTTTTCCATGCAATCTTTATGCATCAAACAAATAAAAGCGTTTCGGGTTTTCCAGTAGTTCCGAAGGTAGA
>CAZTRL010000033.1:0-11889 GCA_964616715.1 uncultured archaeon
ATCTAGGCCGCCAACCGATTTAAGGACGCAACACACACTTATTCTTTATGGCAAAGGACATGGACAGGGACAAGCTCAGGAAGGAGCTGATAGAGGTCTACTCCGCCTACATGAAGGACCCGGCGGACGCGGAGATGAAGAGGCAGGCGAGGAGGCTTCACCAGGAGTGCGGCAACTCCGGGTAGATGGTGGACCGTTACATGAGGCTTGCCATACACCTCCTGGTCGACATAGGATGGGACCTGCCCGCCCCTCCGAAACCGACAAGGGAAGGCGTCGAGCAGCTGGTTGTCGCGCTGGCCGCCAGAAAGGCTTAAATACGTGAGCCCGCCAATCTATTTATTCTTATCAGACCATCATTATATCAGAAGGGCATCGGTGGTACCGGATGATAAAAAAGATAGGCGACGTGACGATAATACACCTCTCCGACTCGGACTCAAACATATACATAACGGGGACGACCGTGATAGACACCGGGACCGGCCTCAATTTCACCAGGCTCATGGACATGCTCAAGATCATGGGCAGGAAGTTCGAGGACTTCGAGTGGGTCGTGAACACCCACGGCCACTTCGACCACGTAGGGGGCGATGGTTTCTTCTTCGACGCCAAGATTGCGATACACGAGGCTGACGCAGACATAGTAGAGAAGGGCGACCAGGAGCTGTCCTTCGCAGACTTCTTCGACGGAAACATGAAGCCGCACAAGGTGGAGAGGAGGCTGAAGGACGGCGACGAGGTGGCAGGCCTGAAGGTGGTGCACACCCCAGGACACAGCCCCGGCTCCATATGCCTCTACGACGAGAAGAGCAAGGTGCTGTTCTCCGGCGACACTGTGTTCTCCAACGGCCTAGGGAGGACCGACCTTCCCGGCGGGGACGAGGCAGAGCTGAAGAAGTCCATAGAGAAGATAAAGAAGCTGAAGATAGAGAAGTTGCTGCCCGGCCACGGCATGCCCGTCCTCAAGGACGTGCATCTGGTCCTCGACAAGATATCCGACGACTTCTACTGAAGGCCGCCGTAATCCTTCGGTGCCCTGACGAGGATCGACTGTGGCGTGAACTCCGAGGGGTTCGTGACGTAAGGCTGTCCGTCTATGCCGAGCTCGGGGCCGTTCCTGTAGAACCCCATCTTATCAAGCTTCTCGTCGGCCTCCATCACGTCCGGAGCTGTGACGTTGGTGACGTAGAGCACCTTGCCTGTGTCTGCGTCGTCCACGACTATCATGGATGGCCTGAACTTGCGCGAGGAGGTCTCGCGGACCTTCAGGCCGCCGGCATCGCCTGCGCTGTAGTCCAGGATGCTCTCGTCGCCGTAGAACCTCGCCATCTCCCTCATGCCATTCTCGTAGTCGCTCTCCCTCACGCGCAGCAGTTCCTCGTACTTCATGACGTTGTTGTCCCACGTGCGCATGTCCCTAGAGAGCCTGTAGCCGAAGTCCGGGATGCCGCCGTCACCGGAAGGCGTGAGGACGACCTTCCCCCCGCCGCCTGTCATGTTGACGGCGTACACCGGGATGCTGCTTCCCTCCTGCCCCCTGAGCTCCGAGACTATCGCCTGCCCGACGTTTATGGGCACTATGTCCGCCGTGAGGCCCTCGACCTTGTGGCACTGGAAGATGTAGCGGGGATTGACGCCCATGTGGTGCAGCCCCGTGCACAGCTTGCTGAGCTTTCCGAAATCGTCGTTGACGCCCTTTAGGAGGACCGTCTGGTTCCTGACATCGAAGCCGCGCTTCCTGATGCGCGTTATGGCGTCCTGCATGTCGGCCGTCAGCTCCTCGGGCGAATTCGCGTGGGTGGCCACGTAAATGTTGGGGGCGTCCCTGCCGGCACCGCCGTTCTTCGAGTACTCCGCTATCATGTCCAGCTTCTCTTCGGTAACCGCGAATGGGTGGGTGACCGGAAGCCTTGAGGCTATCCTTATGGACTCCACGTGGTCTATGCCCGACAGCTCATTGAGTATGTACCTGAGGTTCCCGTAGGAGAGCGCAAGCGCATCCCCGCCCGTCACGAGGACTTCCTTGACGTTGGAATTCTCCCTTATGTACTCTATGCCCTCATCAAGCGTGTCGGACTGCACGCCGGCGTCGAAGCCGTTCATGTCCTTGCCGCGCTGGCAGTGACCGCAGTACATGTGGCATATGCCGCTAGGGCTCGACATCAGCGCTACCCTGTCTACGTAGCGCTGGTATGCGGCGCCAGCAGACCTGGTGCCCTCGGACATCGGGTCCGGGACGCCTGCCTTGAAGAGGTAGTACGCCGGAGTGGGCACCGACTGCACGAACACGCCGCTGACGTCGTCAGAAACCGACTTGCCGGCGATGACGCCGGTTGGGTTGCTTCCCATGAGAGCCGCGTAGTAGGGAGGTATCTTCATGGGCTTGCCGCTCTTTATGGCGCGGCCTATCATCTCCACCTGGGCATCCTCCAGGTCGACGTACAGAGAAAGAAGCTTGGGGTCCCTTATGGAATGCCCGGTCTGCCAGTTGGGATTCCTCCACGTAGCCTCGTCAACCCCGAACATCTCCCACGGCTGCCCAATGCCTTCGTAGTAGTCCATATCAACGGCGTAGGATAAGAACGCCGCCCTCCCACACTAGTATTCGGAACGCGGGATATTCAACTTTCAGCGTCTTTTCTTTGACAGAATTCCAAAAAACTATATAAAATATGAACATATAACAAAAATTATGGTGGACCGAAAACTAAGCATCACCGAGGAACGGGTCATAGGGCAGCTGGACCTCAACGCTAGGTCACGGCTAAAGGAGATAGGCAGGCGGATAAAGAGAAGCGAGCAGATAGTCAGCTACACCATGCACTCGCTATTGAAGAGCGGCGCCATAAAGGGTTTCTATCCGCTCATAGACTATTCCAGGCTGGGTGTCCTGAACTTCAGGGTCTTTTTCAGACTAAATTACATAAGCGAAGAGAAATTTGAAAAGTTCAAAGAATTCCTGCTTGAGGATCCCCACACCATGTGGGTGGCCATATGCGGCGGCAGGTACGACATGCTGTGCACGTTCGGCGCCAGGAACCCCTCGCAGTTCAACAAGCTACTCAGGAAGATAATGGCCGACTTCTCCGAGCAGATACAAGGCTACAGCATCCTGACAACGATTGTGGTGAGGATGCTGAGCATGAAGTACCTGACGGCAGCGAGGACCCATGCGGACCCCATCATGATAGGAGGCGACCGCGAGCCTGCGGTGCTGAGCGAAAGGGACATCCTCATACTCTCGGAGATGTCGGGAGACGCCAGGAAGAGCTCCGTGGACATAGCGAGGGTCGCCGGATGCGATGCGAGAACCGTTGTCTCCAGGCTGAGAGAGCTTGAGGCAAGCGAGGTCGTGAGGGGATACCGCGTCTTCATAGACTTCTCGCAGGTCAACTACATAAAGAACGTCCTCCTGGTGAAATACCACAACATATCGGTGGAGGATGAGGAGAGGCTCATGGCCTACCTGAACTCGCAGCCGAACGTGCCCTGCGTCACCAAGACGCTCGGCGAGTGGGACCTGGAGATAACGATAGAGGCCAAGGACAGGTGGGAGTTCAAGGGGATAGAGAGGGACATGAGGGAGAAGTTCCTCGGGATAATCCACATGACGGAGAACGTACCTATATACAGGGAGTTCAAGAAGACGTACTTCCCCGCTTTCATACTGGACGATCCCGGGAGAAAGCCCGAAGAGCGCGCGGCAAAGAAGCCAAATGAGGGAACGCGACGCCCGGCCTGACTATGCATTTATATTTTTAAGGGGCCAAATATAACGAAAATTATTAATAACAGCGCATAATATAAGTTGTGGTAAAATGCTAGCGGAAAGGACGGACTACCTGTCGGCGGGGGTGCACATAGGAATGAAGTCGTGCACGAAGTACCTGCGGGGATTCGTCTACAAGATAAGGGACGACGGCCTTGCCGTGTTCAACCTCAGGAGGGTCGACGCGAGAATAACCGTCGCCGCCAACTTCCTGGCAGGCCGCGAGAACATACTGGTCGTCTCCAGGAAGAACAACGCTGCCGACGCCATACTCAAGTTCGCCGAGGTGACGGGCGCGAAAGCCATATCCGGCAGGTTCTCTCCCGGGACGCTTACCAACCCGTCCTATAGGGACTTCTTCGAGCCCGACGTCGTCATATCGGTCGACCCGCTCATAGACGAGAACGCCGTCAGGGAGGCCAAGAAGAAGAGGATACCGATGATAGCGCTCTGCGACACGTTCAACGAGGCGAGCGACATAGACCTCATAATCCCCGTCAACAACAACGGGAAGAAGTCGCTGGCTCTCGTTTTCATGCTCCTCGCAAGGGAAATCCTCAAGAACCGGGGGAAGATAAAGAGCGATGCAGACTTCAAGTACACCATCGAGGACTTCGGCGCCGACGTCCAGCCGCCGCAGGCGGAGGGCGAGCAGAAGGAGCAGAGGCCGTGGAAGAAGAAGGCCGAAGAGGAAGACTCCGAGGACGCCAGTGAAGAGGAAAAGCCTAAGAAGGCCGTGAAGAAGGCAGCGGCAAAGAAGGAAGCCGCGCCGGAGGCCGAGAAGGCGGAGAAGCCCGCGACGAAGAAAAAGGCGGCCAAGAAGAAGGGTGAAGAGTGATGGACGTTTCCTACCAGAAGAGGCTCGCGGCGAAGGTGCTCAAGTGCAGCCCGAAGAGGGTGAGGATGTCCCAGGACAAGGACATCGAGGAGGCACTCACCAGGAACGACGTCAAGCATCTCATAGTCAAGGGAATGATAACCAAGAAGCAGAAGAAGGGCACGACGAGGACGCAGGCCAACGTCAGGCTCACCCAGAAGGACAAGGGCAGGAGCGGCGGCAAGGGAAAGAAGAAGGGCACCAGGTTCTCGCTGGCGCCGAAGAAGGTGGCCTGGATGAGGACCGTCAGGGCCCAGAGGAAGCTGCTCAAGGACCTCAAGGACAAGGGCAGCATAGGCACCGAGACCTACAGGCTCATGTACAGGAGGTCCAAGGGCGGCGAGTACAGGAACAAGAAGCACATGCTTTCGTACATGAAGGACAACGACATGATCAAGGGCACGAAGAAGGGTGGTGCGGATGCCAAGGACTAAGAACATCATAGTTCCCCACAGGAGAAGGAGGGAGCAGAAGACCGACTACAGGAAGAGGCTCGTCCTCCTCAAGAGCGGCAAGGCCAGGCTCGTGGTCAGGCGCTCCGTGAAGAACATGGTATGCCAGGTCGTGGAGTACCAGTCGGCCGGCGACAGGACGCTCTTCACGGCCGATTCAAAGGAGCTCAAGAAGTTCGGCTGGCTCGCGGGAACCGGGAACATCCCCGCGGCGTACCTCACAGGGCTACTCTGCGGCGTCAGGGCCAAGAAGAAGGTCAAGGAGGCGGTGCTCGACACCGGCCTCACCACTTCCACCAAGGCCAGCAGGATATACGCGTGCCTCAAGGGCGCGGTGGACGCTGGCCTCAACGTGCCGCACTCCGAGAGCATACTCCCAGAAGAGGACAGGGTCAAGGGCGGCCACATAGCATCATACGCAGGCCACCTCAAGAAGGAGAGCGCGGAGAGGTACAAGAAGACGTTCTCCGGCTACTCGAAGGCGAAGATAGCGCCCGAGGACCTTCCCAAGCACTTCGACGAAGTGAAGGCGAAGATTCTTAAAGCATGATCGTCCATGCTAAACCACGGTGATACGATGAGCGGCGGCTTTTACAGAAGCGTCATAAGCGGCATAGCAGCAGCGGGACTGCTAGTAGGCACCATTGTGCTCTCCGGGAAGGCCGACTCGCGCCAGGTCTACATGCCTTCAAATGCGGATACGCTCGTAGTGGACAGCGTCCACCACAGTCCCGAGTACAATGCCGTCTTCCCAGACTACTACACCACGATGTTCTCAGACGGCCACGAGTACACGATAAGGGGAAAGTTCAGCGTCGAACCAGGCGACAACGTCGTGATAGGCAGCAACGGAAGGCCCAGGATAATCCGCTGATTCCCTTCATGTGAGTCCAAGGGGTAAGACTTAAAAGCTTCCCCTGCAACTATGCATATGGCGCCGCAGCCCAGATACAAGACAATCGGCACGCTAATATGCGCCGGCATGTTCGTGGCGACGGCGGCATTCAGCCAGCTCGTCGGCCACTACAGGGAGAAGTCAGACGTTGTCGACATACCAGAGGCCGTCGTGGGAGCCACCGACGTCAGCGTAGGCGCCACGGAAGCCGGGACGATACGCATGAAGATAGAGGCCGAGCTCGGCGGCTACGGCGACAACACGTTCGTGTTCAGGCCGGAGAACATGGGAAGCTACATAGAGCAGGGCGACACAGTGCGAAACGTCCACGCAAGGAAGGGCGCGCTCTCGGACAAGTACCGGGTCACCAGCTTCGACATCTGAAAAAAGAAAGAAGTGGGGTCTATGGGATTTGAACCCATATACGCGGGTTTCTTCTTATCATCCGGCTTATCGAAGCCTCAATAAACCCGTCAGCTCTCCAGATGACCTCTGGAGCCCGCAAGGATAGCCAAGTTACCTCAAGACCCCACTGAACATAAGATAGGGGTCCGATGTTTTAAAATGTATCTATGCCTGCCTCTCACTTATGGGCAGCGAAGGCGCGGCGGACGAAATCCATGGACGGCCCGTAGAGCGGGCGGAACTCGCCGGCTCGCCTGACGATCTCCATGAGCTCGATGTCCCCGTTCCTGATGCCGACCATGCTGTAGAGGGCATTCTTGTTGGATTTGCCGAACGCCTTCCCCGCGGCCGCGCTGAAATGCAGCTCGTACTCGAACAGGTCCGGCCACGTCACGTCCCTCCTCAGCGCCTGGACGAGACCAAGGGCCGCGGACTCTGGGGTGTCGAATACGTGGTTCATGAGCGGGTTGCCGTACATCCTGTCAAGGGTCACGGTGTAGCCGGAACTGCCGCGGCCTATGTCAATCCTTATCTTCCCGCAGTATTCGGTGCCTTCCATGACTAGGCATAATAGAAGGAAGCTTTAAATTGCGAGGACTACTGCACGCCCTTTATCTCCCTGTACCTGACCCTCTTCTTGTACTTGTCCCTGTACTTCTTCTTGTCAAGATGCTCGAAGTAGTCGTCCTTCTCGTCGTCCCCGTTCCCCATACTTATCTTGTAGCATGAAGCGCCTTTAAAAATTGGCCCGGGAAGAATATATGATGAAAGGCGGATTCGTGCTCGTCCTCGGGATAATAGTCATAATAGCCGTGATGGTGCTGCTTTTCGCCATAGTGGTCTGCACGTCACCCGGGAGCGCGAGCGCCCCCTACTGCAGCCCGTTCTCCCCGGTCGTGGAGATGTTCAAGGACACGTTCTCGGGCATCGGCTAGAATGGCATCAAGAGCCTTCATAAAAGTTACCGGCCTTCTCTTCGAACGGACCCCGGAAAGTTATATGACCGCATATGCCGCATGCGGATGCCGATTACAGGAGGCTCGAGAGGACCTACGAGCACGTGCTCGGAAGTGGCAGCCTTCTGGACGCGGGGTGTTCAGACGGCCGCTGGCTCGGGATGCTTTCCGAGAGAAGCGCGCTGAAGCTCCACGGGACAGACGCGTCCCGAACAGCAACAGGTGCGGCCCGGGCCTTCCGAAGGATTGAGAAGCTGTTAGACGGGTCGCCGGAATGGCTGCTAGTCCAAATAGACAAGTAAAGCCTCTGGAGGGATTTGAACCCCCGACCTATCGCTTACGAGGCGATCGCTCCACCACTGAGCTACAGAGGCGCCGTCGCTTATAGCAATATTAAACGGGGGCAATATATAAAAAGTATGAAGGAGGCCATGTTCTACAGCCGCGGGGCCCTCAACACGGTCGACTGCAAGCTGTGCGGCATATCCTGCAGGAGGATAGCCGACGGCAGCACGGGCTACTGCAGGGTCAGGAAGAACATGGGCGGAAAGCTATACTCGCTCGTCTACGGGAAGGCGTGCTCCATCGCCATGGACCCGGTAGAGAAGAAGCCGTTCTTCCACTTCGCCCCCGGGAGCCAGTGCCTGTCCGTGGCCACGGTCGGGTGCAACTTCCGCTGCCTGCACTGCCAGAACTCCGAGATATCCCAGGATTTCGGCGAGGTCTTCGGAAGGGACGTCACGCCCGAGGAGATAGTCAGGACGGCAAAGGAGAAGGGGGCGCAGGGAATCGCCTACACGTACACCGAGCCCACGGTGTTCTACGAGTACGCCTACGACACCATGAAGCTCGCGAAGAAGGCCGGGCTGTACAACGTGTGGGTGAGCAACGGCTACACCATGCCGGAGGCCATAGGAAAGATGTCGCGCCACCTGCACGCGGTCAACGTGGACATAAAGGGGGACGACGAATTCTACAAGAACATCTGCGCGACGAAGGGCTCCGGGCCGGTCTACGACGCGCTGAGGGAGTACAAGAAGCGCGGCAAGTGGATAGAGATAACGACGCTCGTGATACAGGGATACAACTACACGGAGGGCTGGATAGGCAGGATGTCGGCCTGGGTGAGGAAGAACCTGGGGCCCGACACGCCCGTCCACTTCACGGCGTTCCACCCCGCAAACAAGCTCCTTTCGGCCCCGCCGACCAGGATAGAGACGCTCCTGCGCTGCAGGGAGATAGCGCTGTCCCAGGGCCTGCGGTGGGTGTACACGGGAAACGTCCCGTACTCCGAGGATTCCACCAAGTGCCCCGAATGCGGGGAGACCGTCATAGGAAGGGACGGCATGCGCCTGCTCTCCTTCAGGGACAGGTGCGGAAGGTGCGGGACGAAGGTCCCCGTCTCCGGCAGGAAGTGGGCGACGGCCAAGTGACCGAAGAAATTTAAAGATGGCGTCCGGTTGTTATGTTATGGCAAAAGACATCTCCGAGACTGTGAACAGCCGCATGAAAGACGGCTGGATAAGGGCATGGGCGGCGATAGAGGTCCTCGCGGTAACGGAGGCCGCGGCCGACTCCAGCCTCGAGAAGCACGTGGAGAGCATGTCGGCCGAGGAGAACATGATAATCTACAAGAAGGAGTTCAAGAAGACCGAGAAGGTCCAGCACCCCTTCGACAAGAGCAAGGAGGCCTACTCAAAGGTGGTGGAGCTGGAGTTCATAGCGAGGAGGTTCGAGCACCTCGCATACCTCGTCATGAACTATGCGCCGTCGAGCATAGAGATAATGGAGCCCTCGGAGATGAAGATAGACCTCCCGCAGGCCCAGACGCTCCTGAACACGATATCGGAGCTCATGCACAACTTCGTGATGCTGAATCAGGGAGCGGTCACGATAAAAACGTGAATCCGCAGTAACATTTATATATACAACACCGATAAAATAATCAAATTGAACAATAGGAACTGGTTCTTATGATGGAACAAATAGAAAAGCACATGAAGACGGGGACTACAACCGTCGGAATAATGGCAGATGAGGCAGTCGTACTTGCAGCGGAGAGGAAGGCCACGATGGGCTACCTCGTGGCAAGCCAGGACGCCGAGAAGATACACCAGATAGACGACAGGCTCGGCATGACGATAGCGGGCGTCGTCGGGGACGCGCAGGCGCTCATCAGGTACATAAAGGCCGAGCTCAAGCTCTACACGCTCCAGGAGGGCAGGAAGATGTCCGTGGAGTCGTCATCGACGCTCATTGCAAACATCCTCTACTCCAGGAGGTTCTATCCTTACATAGTCCAGCTCGTGGTGGCAGGCTACGACGGCAAGCCGGGACTCTACACGTTGTCCCCGGATGGCTCTGTTATGCCGGAGAAGTTCTTCTCCACGGGATCGGGCTCACCCGTCGCGTTCGGCGTCCTCGAGACCGAATACAAGGACAGCATGGCGGCCGAGGAGGCAGCGAGGGTCGCGGTCAGGTCGGTGCGCGCGGCCACCAGGAGGGACATCGCATCAGGCGGAAGCGGGATAGACGCAGTCATAATAAGCAAGTCGGGCTACAGGAAGCTCAGCGACGAAGAAGTGAAGAAGATGCTGGCCTGACAGAACCGGTAAAACAGACAGGAACGTAAGAACACAACTTTTGGAAATGGTGGTATTTTGAATCTACTGAAAGGGTTAGAGGCCAACCTGCCCAAGGACGCGGACATATCTGAGGCCAAGTTCGAGGGCTCGGAGATGATACTCTACACCAAGAACGCGACGTTCTTCAAGGAGAGCGACAGGGTAGTCCGGACAATAGTCTCCACCCTGAAGAAGAGGATAGAGATAAGGCCGGACCAGAGCATAACGATGGACCCGGAAAAGGCCAAGAAGAAGATAGAGGAGATAGTGCCAAAGGACGCGAACATAACCGCCATATACTTCGAGCCGGAGCTCGGCAAGGTCGTCATAGAGTCCTCAAAGCCCGGCCTCGTGATAGGCAAGGGCGGCGAGACATTCAGGAAGATAAAGAGCGAGACGTGCTGGCTTCCAAAGATAGAGAGGGCGCCGGCTATAGACTCCGATATAGTAAGGGCCGTCAGGAACCTCCTCCACAGCGAGATAGAGTACAGGAAGGTGTTTCTCAACAAGATAGGCCAGAAGATAAACTCCCCTCCCCACATCCCAAAGGAAAAAGAATGGGTGAGGCTCTCATACCTCGGCGGCGGAAGGCAGGTCGGGAGGAGCAGCATAATGCTCCAGACGTCCAACTCCAACGTGCTCCTCGACTTCGGCGTGGACGTGGGGTCCGACGACACCCCGTACATAGACTCGCCGGACTTCAACATAGAGAAGCTTGACGCGGTCGTGGTGAGCCACAGCCACCTCGACCACTGCGGCTTCATACCCTGGCTCTACGAGAACGGCTACGAGGGCCCGCTATACTGCACGGCGCCGACGAGGGACACCGTGGTGCTCCTGTGCCTCGACTTCGTCGACGTCGCCCAGAGGGAGGGCAAGAAGGTCTGGTACACTAAGAAATCCGTGGAGAAGATGGTCAAGCACACGGTCACGCTGGAATACGGCGAGGTGAGCGACATAACGTGCGACATAAGGCTGACGCTGGAGCCCTCCGGGCACCTGCTGGGCTCGTCGCTCGTCCACCTGCACATAGGTGACGGCCTGCACAACGTGCTCTACACGGGTGACATAAAGTTCGGGCCGAGCAGGCTGCTAGATCCGGCGTCCACAAGGTTCCAGAGGGTGGAGACGCTCATGATAGAGTCCACGTACGGCGGGTCCGACAACATAATGCCAGGAAGAAGGGACATGGAGAAGGAGTTCATGGACCTCATAAACAAGGCCATGGAGAGGGGCGGCAAGGTCCTCATACCGTCGTTTGCCGTCGGCAGGGCCCAGGAGGTCATGACTACGCTCGCCTGCAACGGCTTCAAGTACCCGGTGTGGATGGAGGGCATGCTCTGGGACTCGACAGCCATACACACGGCATATCCGGAGTACCTCTCGAAGTACCTGCAGAGGGACATATTCCACAAGGGCCAGAACCCCTTCACCGCGGAGATATTCAAGAGGGTCGTGCCAAAAGAGAGGAACAAGATACTCGACTCCACGGAGCCGGGTGTCATAATAGCGACGTCGGGAATGCTCATAGGCGGCCCGGCCGTCGAGTACTTCAAGGCGCTCGCGCCAGACAAGAAGAACATGCTCATATTCGTCGGATACCAGGCGGAGGGAACGCTAGGCCGCAGGGTGCAGAAGGGATGGAGCCAGATACCCCTGAACAAGGAGGGCGGGAAGACTAGAAGCCTCGATGTCAACATGGAGGTCAACACCGTCCACGGCCTTTCGGGCCACTCCGACCGGAAGCAGCTGATAAGCTACATCTACAACCTTCCCGGGAGGCTCGAGAGGATACTCGTCAACCACGGCGAGAGCAGCAGGTGCGCCGAGTTCGCGCGAGACGCCCACAAGATATTCAAGTGCGAGACGCTGGCGCCCAAGAACCTCGAGGCCATAAGGCTGAAGTAG
>CAZTRL010000034.1:0-11699 GCA_964616715.1 uncultured archaeon
ATGGCAAAAAAGGCGCCTGCGGAAGAGAAGAAGGCTGCCGTAAAAGCCACGGAGAAAGACGTATCTCCAAAACAGGCTTCTGCGGCAAAGGACAAGGCTGCGTCCAGCTCTAAGGCCCCGAAGGGAGGCAAGGACCCGTGGTCCGTTCTCGTGTACCCGCACCTCGCAGAGAAGAGCATGAACATGGTCGAGTTCGAGAACAAGCTCACCTTCATCGTCCGAAGGACCGCCAAGAAGAAGGACATAAAGGAAGCGATAGAGAACCTCTTCGGCGTCAAGGTCCTGAAGGTGCAGACGGAGACCACGCCGGAGGGCGTCAAGAAGGCCTACGCGAAGCTGTCCGAGGAGACCCCGGCGAGCGAGATCGCGTCCAGGCTCGGCATGGTCTGATGTTTTTGAGTGGTTTTCATGGGAAAGAGGATAATCCAGCAGAGGAGGGGAAGGGGCACATCCACCTACAGGGTAAGGAAGCGCAACTTCCTCGTCAGGCTGGAGTTTCGGAACGGAAGCGGCGTCGTGAAGGACATAATGCGCGATCCCGGCAGGATAACGCCGGTAGCGGTCATCGAGTACGATGACGGCACCATAGGGCACATTCCCGCAAGGGAGGGCATGGCGGTAAACGACAGGACTGAAGGCGTGGTGATGCCTCTCTCCGAGATACCGGAATCCAAGCCCATATTCGCGATAGAGAGCGCCCCGAACTCCGGGCCGGTCTTCTGCCGGAGCGGCGGCTCGTCAGCGTTCATAGTATCCAAGGACGACAGGGCATGCACGGTCCAGTTCCCGAGCAAGAAGACGAGGTCGTTCTCCCCCAAGTGCAGGGCCATAGTCGGCGTGCCTGCTGGCGCGGGCAGGGGCGACAAGCCTTGGGTCAAGGCCGGCCCGAAGTGGATAGCGATGCACAGGAGGGGCAAGCTGTACCCTCTCACCTCAGCGAACGCGATGAACTCGGTGGATCATCCCTTCGGCGGCTCGTACAGCGGCGTCAACGGTCCCAAGACTGTGTCCAGGAACGCGCCGCCCGGCAGGAAGGTAGGGACCATAGCATCCAGGAGGACCGGGAGGAAGAAGTAATTTATATTTGACGGGGATTGATTATTATGGCAAAATTCACATACAAGGGAAAGCAGGTTGAGGACATAGAGAAGCTCAGCATAGAGGAGTTCTCCGGTATGATAAAGAGCAGGGCGAGGAGATCGCTCAACAGGGGCCTTCCCCAGAGCCAGAAGAAGCTCCTTGAGACCATAAGGAAGAATCCTGCCGCCTTCCACAAGACCCACTGCAGGGAGATGGTCATAATACCCGAGCTCGTCGGAAAGAAGCTCGGCATATACAACGGCAAGGAGTTCGTCGCCGTGGAGATAAGGGACTTCATGCTCGGGCACAGGCTCGGCGAGTTCGCCCCGACAAGGAGGCAGGTCAAGCACTCCGCTCCCGGTTTCGGCGCCACGAAGTCGTCGAAGTTCGTGCCGCTCAAGTAGGTGATTGTGATGGTGTACGCATTAAACCCCCTGAACAGGAAGAACGTGAAGGTCTTCGGCAGGGGACTCAGGATATCCGGGAAGGACAGCACGCTCCTGTGCAAGCAGATAAGCGGAAAGCCGCTCCCCAAGGCAAAGGCGTTCCTGCAGAGGCTCGTGGAGAGGCAGCAGAGCCTGGACGGCAAGTACTACACGAACGCCTCCACGGAGCTGCTCGAGCTCCTGAAGTCCGCTGAGGGCAACGCAGAGTTCAAGGGGCTCGAGGCGGAGAGGCTCATAGTCAACGCGTCCGCCCACAAGGGATTCCGGTTCTTCCGTCCCAGGAGGTTCAAGATGAGGAGACAGCAGAGGAAGGTTACGAACATCCAGATGGTGCTGCTGCAGAAGTGATTGTCATGTCATTCAACACGTATTTCGTCAAGCAGAGCATAAGGGAAGTGTCCATAGACGACTTCATACGCCAGAACTTCCCGTCCACAGACTATTCGGACATAGAGCTGCAGAGGACTCCTCTCGGCATAAAGATAATAGTCTACACGCACAAGCCCGGCAGGGTCATAGGAAGGGGAGGCAGCAAGATAAACAGGATGACGGAGCTCCTCAAGAACAAGTTCGAGCTCGACAATCCCCAGGTGGACGTCAAGTCAGTCCCCAACCCCGACCTTGACGCTAAGATAGTCGCGAAGCAGATAAGGCTGTCCCTCGAGAGGGGATACAACTACAAGAAGATAGGAAACCTCTCGCTGAAGAGGATAATGGACGCCGGCGCCCTCGGGGCCGAGCTCGTCATATCGGGCAAGCTCGGAGGCAGCAAGGGGCGCATAGGCAAGTTCTCCGCGGGCTACATAAAGCACTGCGGCAACTCCGCCGAGGAGCTGGTCGACTACGGCTTCGAGGAGGCGATCACGAGGCCGGGGAAGATAGGCATAAAGGTCAAGATAATGAAGGAGTTCCGGGACATCACCGGGGAGATAAGGAAGAAGTCGCTTGAGGGGGTCAGGAAGCCTCCATTCAGGGCGGCTAGGAAGAAGCCCTCCCCGAAGGCCGACGAGGACTTCATAGACGACGGCGGCAGCCTGGACTTCGATTACACGGAGGAGAGCGACGCCCCGGACGAATCCGGCGAAGAGGAGGCCGTCGCAAAGCCCGCGAAGAAGAAAGCCTCCGGAAAAAAGGTTAAAAGCCCCAAGGGCAAATAAATACTGAAAAGGTCAGCAAAATGGCTGTATTAAAGAACAAGGACGCGAGGAAGCTTAGCGCGGGGGAACTCGACAAGAGGGTCTCCGAGCTCAGGCTCGAGGTTGCGAAGGAGAAGGCGAACATCGCAATCGGCGCGCCCGTTTCTTCTCCTGGCAGGATGAGGGACATGAAGAGAGCCATAGCCAGGGCCTTGACTATAAGAAGGGAAAAGGACTCATGAGCGGAATCTGCCCGAAGTGCGGCCTTCCGAAGGATCTGTGCATCTGCGAGACGATGGCACGCGAGGAAGAGAAGATAAAGGTAGTTCTCGAGAAGAAGAGGTACGGCAAGACCGTGACACTCATCGAGGGCATAAGCGGAGACGTGGACATAAAGAACGTCCTGAAGGAGCTCAAGATGAGGCTCGCCTGCGGCGGCACCTACAAGAACAAGACGATAGAGCTGCAGGGAGACCACATGAAGAAGGTCAAGCCCATCCTGGTCAAGATGGGCTTCCCCGACGAGAAGGTCGACGTCGGCTTCTGATTTCCCCGGCCAACTATTTATTGCGGCTTTCCCAAAAGTCAACCATGATAACGCCCGAGAACATCGTCAGGCACGAGCTGATAGGACTCGAGGCGAGGGTCGAGTCCTCCAAGGACCCAGGAGCCCCGGGGACGAGCGGAAGGGTCATAGACGAGACGAGGAACATGCTGAAGCTCGAGACGGCCGGCGGCAAGGAGAAGTCGTTCGCCAAGGAGCAGTGCGTGTTCAGCTTCGTGGTCCCGGGCACCGGCGAGCGCGTGCGCGTCGACGGGAAGATACTGGTCGCGCGTCCCGAGGACCGCGTCAAGAAGAGGTTCGACAGGTGGTGAGCCCGTGGATGAGCACGCCACCATAATGATAGCCGTCGAGAGGGACGGCAGGATTCTTCTCATAAGGCGCCTCAACGAGCCCTCCAGAGGCCTCTGGGCGCTTCCAGGAGGCCACGTGGACGACGGCGAGACCCCGGCGCAGGCCGCCAGGAGGGAGGCCTCGGAGGAGGTCCCCGGAACGCTAACGGAAGAAAAGGAGCTCACGACGTTCATACACGAGGTCCCGGAGGGCGAGAAACGCCACCCGGAGCCGCATTCCCACGAGTGCCACCTGTTCCGCGGCCGCCTTGAGGGAGATGCGCGGACCGGCTCCGACGCCGGGGAGCACATGTGGATCAGGATGGCAGAGGCACTGGCAAGGGAAGACCTCGAGACCACCGGCTCCACCAGGTACGCGCTCGTGTGGCTGCTCCGGGAGCGCGGCTCCGGCGGGAAGGGCTAATTTAAGCAGGCGGGTTCCTACTTTATTACAGAACCAAACAGGTGCGTCCATGGACATAACATCCATCCTCACTCCCGATGTCATAACATTCATCATCATACCCGTGCTCATATTCTTCGCAAGGGTATGCGACGTCAGCATAGGAACCGTCAGGATAATAGCGCTCTCGAGGGGCAAGCGCTTCATCCCGCCACTCCTGGGCTTCTTCGAGATACTCATATGGCTTGTGGCGATAGGCAGCATAATGGAGAACCTGACCAACTTCATAGCCTACATAGCCTACGCCGCGGGCTTCGCGACGGGCAATTTCGTAGGGCAGCGCATAGAGGGCAGGATATCCATGGGCATGCTCCTCGTCAGGATAATAACCAGCAAGGACCCCTCAACCCTCACGAAGGAGCTGAGGACGGCAGGCTACGGTTTCACCATGGTCGACGCAACGGGGAGCACCGGCAGGGTGAGGGTCATCTACACAGTGATAAGGTCCAGCAACCTCGAGTCGGTAGCAAGGATGATAAAGAAGAACAATCCGGGGTCGTTCTACTCCGTGGAGGACCTGAGGACAGTCACCGAAGGCATATTCCCGCCGGTCAGGCCGTTCTTCCGCGCCGAGTACAAGGGCTGGCTGCACATGAGGAAGAAGTCCAAATAAGGACTTGGGCTCAGACGTGACCCAGGCTCTTGTGCATCGACAAGCCTGCCAGGATGTTCCTTCTAGACATGAACTCGTTGACTACCACGAGCGATGCCCAGATTCCGGTAGAGAACAGTGCCATGGGCCCGCCGACGCTGAGCATCTCTGGAAGGACCTGCATGATGCCTGCGGTAAGGAACGGTGGGTAAGGTGTTATCTCGCCGTGAGCTACATGCTCCACGGCCAGCATGACGACCGCGCCCCAGAGCATAGCGTTCAGCCACTGGATGTTCCACCTCTTTGGGAAGAACCTAGCCAAAGCCGTGGTCACTATCCCAAGGCCGAGCGGTACGATGAAGCATGCCATTGTCACTTACCTCCTGTCTTCGGCCTTTTCATGCCGATTATTACATATAGCTCCCATATTATAAATATTGGTATCAGCATGACTATGCCCAGGACAGTGCCGCTGGTTACCATGCCGTCGGTCGTCATGTGTATGAACTCACCGCCATCGTATCCCATGACGTGGTCCACGAGTATCATAACCGACGCTCCCCATAGCATCAGCGAGAGAAATCCGAGCTTGAGCCTCTTGGGCGCCACGAACCATACGGCGGTCGCCCCTATCGCCGCAATCATGGTAGTTATGAGCCACATCGCAAATCACAGTAGCAACTTTTTCCTAATAGTGTTACTTTGGGACAGCTCATATATAAAAATTCCGCATGCGTCCTCTGATTTAAAACGCAGGGGAACCTATAGATACTCAGTGTTACCATGACCGTGGAAAGGGTTGGCGTCTCCTTTGAGCCGGAGCTCCTCTCGAAGTTCGACCGGCTGATAAAGGGGAAAGGCTACGGCAGCAGGTCCGAGGCCATAATGGATGTCGTGAGGAAGGCGGTCCTCGAGTCCGAGGTGTCAGCCGGGACAGGCGATGTCATAGGGACCATAACGATAGTCTACGACCACCATGCGGGCGGCGTCACCGAGAGGCTCCTGCACCTGCAGCACCACCATCACGCGCAGATAGTCACCACCACGCATGTCCACGCCACGGAGAAGATGTGCCTGGAGGTCATAGTCGTGCGGGGCGGGGCGGCAGAGGTCCGCGCCCTCTCGGACAGCATACTCGCCGTCAAGGGTGTCAGGCACGGGGAGCTCGTCGTCACGAAGGCGGACATCTGAGCGGTGCCGCTCATCCGGAAACAAGCTCGCCTATCTGGTTGACGTAATTCTGGTAGCCGCCAAGGTCTCCCGCGGCAAGCGCCTGCTGGGCCAGGTCGTACAGCTCGGCTATCTTCTTCAGCTTCTCCATGTCTGTCTGTGTCGGCTGCGGCTCACCGTTTCCAGAAGACCCGGACGGGGCTGCCCCGGCGCCGAATATCTCGTCGAGCGCCTCGGTGAGCGTCGGTTTCATGGTGAGCCTGTCACCGTAAGCCACTATGACCCTTTGCAGCTGGGGAAGCGTCCCCTTCTGGGTCGCCTCAAGGTAAAGGGGCTCCACGTACATTATGGAATTGTCTATCGGTATCACAAGCGTGTTTCCCCTGACCACCGATGACCCGGACTGCGACCATAGGGTTATGAGCTGTGAGATGTCGGTGTCCTGGTCAATCCTCGCCTCTATCTGCATCGGTCCGTATGTCAGCTCCTGCTTTGAGAACTGGTATACGAGGACCTTGCCGTAGTTGGGCTGGTCAGACCTCGCGGCCATCCACGCCACCATGTTCTCCTTGCCCTTCGGGGTGAACGGTATCATGAGTATGAACTCCTCGTCCTCCTCGCCGGGAAGCTTCATTATGACATAGTACGGCTGCATCTCCTGCCTGTTGCCCCGGTATATCTCGTCCGGGATGACCCACACGTCCTCCTTGTTGTAGAAGACCATCGGGTCCTTCATGTGGTAGGTTGAGTATATCTGGGCCTGGGTGCTGAAGAGAAGCTCCGGGTACCTTATGTGGGCCTTCAGCCCGTCGGGCATCTCGGAGAAGTCCCTGAAGAGTCCCGGGAACATCTTGGAGTACGTCTCTATCAGCGGGTCCTCTGGGTCGACCACGTAGTAGGAGACGTCGCCGTTGTAGGCGTCCACCACCACCTTTACGGAGTTTCTCATGTAGTTGAACCCGTTCCAGCCCATGTAGACGGGCTCGGAGTAGGGGTACATGTCGCTGGTCGTGTAGGCGTCGAGCATCCAGTACAGCCTGCCTCCCGAGAGCACCACGTAGGGGTCGCCGTCGTAGAGGAGGAACGGCGCTATCTCGCTCGTCCTCGTCACTATTTCCCTGTTCATAAGTATCCTGCTGTCCGGCGTGAGCGAGCCGGACACGAGAAGCTCAGGCGAGCTGAACTTGAGAGCGTATATGAGCTTCCTGAAGCCGTCCGAGAGCGGCACCCCGCCCGCGCCCGAGTAGGACGTGTAGATGTTCTCGTCCCCCGACGGGTAGTCGAACTCCTCCGTCGCCGACTGGGTTATCGCATAGTCGTGGGTCCTCTCCCCGTAGTATATCCTCATCTGGTCTAGGCTGAAGAACTGCGACTGCGGAGGTATGTCCTTGATGTAGAACCGCGGGAGGCCCTGGGGCGTCACCTGGTCCACGGGGTTCATGACGACGCCGTAGCCGTGGGTGTAGACCAGGTGCTCGTTGACCCACGTCTGTGCCTGCTCCGTCAGCTGGTTCGTCTCCATCTCCCTCGCCGAGACCAGCACCTCCTTGTACATGCCGTCTATCTGGTACCTGTCCACGTCCACGTCGTTGAAGTCGTAGTACGTCCTGAAGAGCTGCAGCTGGTTGTACGTCTGGCTCAGGGGCCGCCAGTCCCAGAGCCTGATGTTTCCTATGGTCGCGTTGTTCTCCGCTATGCCCGTCGCGTTGAGGTCGTATGATATGGGAAATATCTGCTCCTGAGCCCCGTCGAGGCCGTATGCCGCAAGCGTCCAGTCTATGTTCCTCTGGAGGTATGCCTTCTCGAGGTTGAACTCGTCGGGCTGCACCACGAGCCCCTGCACGACGCCTGATACCATGCCGCCTATGACAGATACCACTATGAACGCCCCTATCGCATAGACCAGGAACCTGGGCCTCCTCAGCCTGATGTTTGCCAGGAGCACCATGCCTATGACGAAGGCCAGGCCGGAAAGTATGCTCATCATCGGGAGGTTGACCGCGATGTCGGTGTAGCCAGCGCCGAAAACCGCTCCATCGCCCGAAAGGAGTATCCCGTACCTGGCGAGCCATATGAATCCCGCGAGGACCACGAATATCGCCGAGAGCAGGACGCTCACGTGCGGGAGGAAGCCTTTCCACGAGCCCTTCCACTTGAAGTTGACGCCGGTCTTGGTCGCGCCTCCAATGAACGGGCTGAAGCTGCTGCCGACCTCAACGGTCTCCACCTTGAACCCGGCCGACGTGAAGACGTACGTCAGCGCGGAGAGGAACGCTGAGACCACGAGCATGCTGAGCGCGAAGCCCAGCATGGTGTAATAATAAGGGAGCGTGAATGCGTAGAAGCCCACGTCCATGCCGAACACGGGGTCCACGACGCCGAACGCCGTCGCGTTCTCCGCCTTCAGGAAGACCTGCCAGCTTCCGGCCATGGCGAGGGCTGCGATGAGCGCGAGCAGCAGCGCCACGAAGTTCATCGCCCTCGCTGCTCCCTTTCCGGACTTCTTGGACTTCCCCGCGGAGAGCCTCCTGGCCACCGCGACGTTTGCCGCGCAGAACGAGAAGAACACTATGAACGAGAAGAGGCCTATGAGAGCGGAGCTCATCACCACCGTGAGGAAGACGTTCTCGTACCCCACGGCACCGAACCACATCCAGTCCCCTATGAGGCCGGCTGCCGCGACGATTACCACGAACGCACCGAAGAGCGCACCCAGAACGTACTGTCCTATCCTCATGTCACATCACAACAATACCTAACACTTGGACTCACGGTTTAAATTGGTTAGGCGCCCATGGAAACGGGATTCGCCCTATCCCAGCACCGTCACCGTCCCCTTCATGTAGGGGTGTATCGTGCAGTGGTAGGTGTATGTTCCCGGCGTGTCGAACGTGTGCGAATAGGCCTGGCCTGCCGCCATGACGCCCGAATGGAGTTCTGTCCCCTGGTCCGACGTCACGGTGTGTCCCACCGTGTCGTGGTTCGTCCATACCACGGTGTCGCCTGCGTTGACGGTCAGCGACGATGGCGTGTAAGAGAATCCAGATATGTCCACGCTGTGCGTAACCGGCCCGCTTGCCATAGCCCCGGACGTCTCGGGGGTGTCACCAAGGATGTCACTGCTCGCCGTGCCCCCGCTCTCGCCGCCTGCCTCCATGTAGCTTGCGCTTCCCTGGGAGCCCGTGTCCGCCACGGCGCTGGGCATGTAGCCTGTGTAGTCGAAGTATGCAATCGACACGACCACCGCTATCAGCGCAATCACCGGAACCGCCGCCGAAACCTTTGAAAGGCCACTTAGTATCATATCAATCACCTCACGATCCAGAATGTTTACATTAGATACTTCATATACTTTTTATACTATATAAAAGAGGCAGTTGCAGGAAATATACCAGTCCGATTTCACAAAAGAACTTGTACCGTTTCATCCTATGAAATTAATAACATTTGCAATAAGGAGGTGCAAAAGCAATGAACGTAAACAAGAACCTGCTGATCGGGCTGTTCGCCACGCTGACATTCGGCGTGGCCGTCGTCAGCGCGAGCAGCTACTACAGCATGTACGACCTTCACCAGAGGATGCTCGGCGCCGACAGCTTCGAGCAGATGCACTCGGCGATGATGGGAGGCGACTTCGATGCGGCCGAGAAGTACCATGAGTCGCTCGACTTCGACTGCCCAATGCACGACCTGGTAAAGGACGGCGACGTCTCGCTAAGCGAGTTCCAGCAGATGCATCAGTGGATGATGACCGGCGGCTTCCCGCAGGAGAAGCCCGACTGGATGAGCGACGCCGCATGGGAGATACACGTGTCCCACCACCCCGAGATCTACGGACCCTGAGATGGGCAATTTATTTAACTTCCTTTCCCCCTTTTAAGGGGGGAAGTGGTATTTATGGAAATCAAGAAGGAAAGGCTGCTGGTGACAATCGTGCTGGTAGGCATACTGGGCGTGCTGATCACAATCTTCTCCCTCTATCATGCGGCCCACATGGGCAACTCGATGTGGGAGTACCCGTTCTTCCTCTACGGAACGAGCGTACTGTCGCTTGCGATAGGCGGGTTCGTGGTCTATCTCCTCGAAGAGAAGGTGAGCACCTTCCAGCTTGAGAAGCTCCTCTCCGTCCTGCCTGCCGGCGAGGCGAAGGTGCTGAAGCTTCTCATAGAACGCAAGGAGGTCGACCAGAACAGGCTGGTGACGCTCTCGGGCCTTTCCCGCGTGAAAGTGTCAAGGATAGTCTCCGTCCTTGAGCAGAGGAAGATCGTGGAGAAGAAGAAGCAGGGCTACACGAACCTGGTCATCCTGAAGATATAGCGAGGAAGAACAGGACGCCGACCTACTGGAGAGAAGAAGGGAGATCGCGGTTCTGCAATCGGTCGGCTGGACAACGAATAACATAACTGGCCAGCTCTGCGGCGAGGCGCTGGTCCAGACGGTGTTGTGTTTTACAGTCGGAGCACTGCCATGCTTCTCCTGTCATTCGGCATTGAACTATCATACAGAAAACTGACCGGAAGAAAGATCAAAAAATCAAACCCGGTCCAATCGCAGGCATGAAGCAATCGCTCAAGATAATTTTATAAGGACTCAGGTTCACATTTATTTGCAATGTAATTTTCGTATTCTCGGCTGGCGTTGCCGGCAGTTCGAGGGATTCGTGTATCAGGTGATTGCATGGAAGATGTTTCGAAAAAAAAGACCGGTGTGGAAGCGCATGACAGAGGCGTGTCTAACCGGGACTGGTGGCCCAATCAGCTTAACCTAAGGGTACTGCACCAGCACTGCCTGAAATCCAACCCGATGGGTAAGGACTTCAACTACGCCGAAGAGTTCAAGAGCCTCGACCTTCCGGCCGTCAAGAGGGACCTGCGGGAGCTGATGACGGACTCGAAGGACTGGTGGCCGGCGGACTTCGGCCACTACGGGCCGTTGCTGATCCGCATGGCATGGCACAGCGCGGGCACGTACCGCATGGGCGACGGCCGCGGCGGCGCCGGCGCCGGGCAGCAGCGTTTTCCGCCCATAAACAGCTGGCCGGACAACGCGAACCTGGACAAGGCGCGCCGTCTGATATGGCCAATCAAGCAGAAGTACGGCAGGAAAATCTCATGGGCCGACCTCATCATTCTCGCCGGCAACGTGGCACTGGAGTCGATGGGGTTCAAGACTCTCGGCTTCGGCGGCGGCCGCGAGGATGTCTGGGAACCGGAAGAAGACGTCTACTGGGGTTCCGAGAACAAATGGCTGGACGACAAGCGCTACTCCGGCGACCGGAAACTGGAGAATCCTCTCGCTGCCGTGCAGATGGGCCTGATATACGTCAATCCGGAAGGCCCGAACGGCAAACCGGATCCGGTTGCGGCGGCCAGGGACATCCGTGAGACTTTCGCCCGCATGGCCATGAACGACGAAGAGACGGTCGCGCTCATAGCCGGCGGCCACTCCTTTGGCAAGACCCACGGCGCCGGCCCGGCGACCCACGTGGGGCCCGAGCCCGAAGCGGCGCCCATTGAGGAGCAGGGACTCGGCTGGAAGAGCACGTTCGGCACCGGCAAAGGCACTGACGCTATCACCAGCGGCCTGGAGGTCACCTGGACCAACACGCCGACGAAGTGGAGCAACAACTTCTTCAGGATACTTTTCGGCTACGAATGGGAACTGACGAAGAGCCCGGCGGGCGCTCATCAGTGGCGGCCGAAGGGCGGCGGAGGCGCAGGCACGGTTCCGGATGCCCACGATCCGTCAAAGCGTCACGCTCCGACAATGCTGACTACAGACCTTTCCCTGAGGTTCGACCCCGCATATGAAAAGATATCGAGGCGCTTCTACGAGAATCCGGACCAGTTTGCAGACGCATTCGCACGCGCGTGGTTCAAGCTGACGCACCGCGACATGGGTCCGCGCGCACGCTATCT
>CAZTRL010000035.1:0-11511 GCA_964616715.1 uncultured archaeon
AGCCTTGCTATGTAGGCGCTGGCGAAGTACCCCGAGACGGGCTTTCCGAGCTCATACCCGGACACTATCGTGCTGAGCCTCGAGAGGTAGCTTCCCGGCGAGCCCTTGCTGTATATGCTCACCCCGTCGATCATTACCTCGTAGCCGAAGCCTTTGGGAAGCGTGAGGTTCAGGAACTCCCTGGTCAGGTTCTCCGCGCACTCGTTGAGCTTCGTCGAGTTCCTCGCCCAGAGGTAGCCTATGACGTCGAGTATGGTCTTGTTCATGTCGGCGTCCGTTATGTTGCAGTCCCCTATGAAGCTCTCTGGAAGCATGTCGGAAACGGCAGAGAACGTCGCTGTCTGCATCACGTTCATGGTGTCCTTTCCCGCGTAGTACAGCCGCTGGTACTCAAGCTCCGCCGACGAGTAGGTCGACGAGACGCCTGCCAGGTATGCGGCCAGTATGAACAGCAGACCCACGGCGACTATCGCGTCCATCGAGAGGAGGAATGCCTTTCTCATTAATTAGTTAATGGCTTCCGTCGGTTATATTTGGCTTGCGGCGGGGCCATCCCCGTGCGCAAGTGATTAAAAACTTAGCCCCCAAAATGTCTCTATGTTCTTCGGTTACAGCGAGAGCAACGATTCGGACCTTCCACTTGACGGCGGCAGGACTTATTCGATGGACATAGTCGGATACGACCGCAGGTCTGGTTCCTCTTACGGCTGGGTGAACGGCGTCAGAGTGTTCATAGGCGACTGCGATTCCGGGGCGCCCTTCCGTCCCGGCGACACAGTGAGCGTGGAGATAAGCGCCTACGGTGACAGGTCAGCCATCGCCAAGGTCACCGGAAATCAGGGATGCTTTCTCGACAATTACATGAATAACGGACGGACAGTGGGGTTCGTTTCTACTGACACTAGCAAAAGAGACTTCAGGGACCTTATCGGGGAAATCAAGTTCGGGAGGAAATCTTCCGGCATATTCACAATCGTCCCGGACGCGAAGAGCATGGCCAGGGACGAGTTCTCCTTCGACGAGTTCGACATAAGCATCAGCAGGATAAAGACGGACAAGAATGGCAAGTACGTCGTCATCGGCGAACCCGTGAACGACTACAGGAAAAGGGACAACTCCAAGGAGATGTTCATCGGCTACTGGTCCGACCATGGCAGGGGCCGCCCCAACATGGGAATGATAAGCGCGAACGGAAAGGTCCCCAAGAAGAACCTTAGGGGCGCGATGTTCTTCGACAGGACAGGTAACCGGTTCATCGTCACTCCTGCCGGCCGGATGGAGGTTCCCCGCCTGAACGGCCACGAGCTGACGGACCCTGACGGTATAAGGTACTACGTTAACAGGTTCTGCAAGGGGGCGGACGACCTCAAGCTGATAGTCGCCGCAGACTTCGAGTACTCCTATCCCCTCGGGAGCTCCAAGGACATGCCCAGGTACGCCGGAATGGTCTCGCAGGCATTCCCGGACATGGACCTGGAGCTTCTTCCCCTCCACTTCTTCGAGCCTGAAAGGGGAATCTGGTGAAATATATTTATAAAAACCGAAAGCACAAATCTTAATTGGTACCAATGGACCTCAGAAGCTATCTGAAGAAGAAGTTCGGCAAGAACGTATTCTCCCTCAAGCAGGAGGACCTCGTCAAGGAGAGGGTCAAGAGCGAGAAGGAGATAGAGAGGCTCTCCGCCGACATCAAGGCCATCCAGGGCCAGATACAGAAGCTCATGATAGAGGCCAAGGGGCAGACCAGGACGCTCAAGATGCTCAACGTCCAGAAGATAAAGTCCCTTCGCCTTGAGGCCGCCACAAAGCAGCAGCAGGCGAACCATTATCTCAGGGAGCTTCAGGTCATACTCCTCATAGAGGCGATGCGCGAGCAGGAGAAGCTCCAGAGCGAGTCCGCGGTCGTCGAGAGGCTGATGAACACGGACATAGACCAGCTCTCCGATGCCATGGTCGACATAGACGTGAGGAAGGCGATAGAGGAAGGGCGCCTGGACCTCGTCAAGGACAAGCTCTCAGGCATATTCGGCAAGGAAGAGATGCCAGTCGACGAGGAGTCCCACGACATCATGAAGGCGATAGAGGACCTCGAGCAGGTGGACGAGGAGACCGCGCTGAAGATGGCCGGCGAGAAGGCGAAGGCGCTCGCGGAAGAGGGTGCCAAGAAGAAGCCCGTCCAGGAAAAAGAGTGAGCTGTTTCTCCGTTCATTCCTGGTCGCTTGCAAGGTCCGGCAGGAAGAAGTCACCCAGCGTCATGTAGAGAAGGGCCATGTCGAGGAGGAACAGGACGCCTGATGCCAGGACGCCCATTATGAAGCTGCTGCTGTCCATTATTCTGCAGTCGGGTACCGCCCCGCCGCTGTCCTCGCAGTACATGCTCGGCTCTATGAATGTGAATGCTACGAATATCATGACGAACGTGACGATGAATATCGGCACTATGTTCTTCAGGGGGAGGTTCTCAATGACGCCCACGGGACCACTTCTGCCTGGCTCCTATAAATGAATATCAGCCGGGAAGGTATATATTTGCGCTTCCGCCGTTTTTCAGAACCCGAGGGAGAGCTTCCTGCCGAAGGCGACCTTCCCGATGCCGTGGGTGGCCGCGATGTCCTTCTCCGCAGCCTTCAGCTTCCCCGGGATTACAGCGGACTTCACAGCGTCCCTCAAGGAGAGCCCCCTGTCCTTCTTCTCCTTCCATATGGCGGAGTTGAGGTTCATGATGTCGTCTGAGGAGAAGCCGGGCTTCGCCGACATTGCCTTGGCGTCTGCCTGCGGGAACTCCTGCGTATGGATGTCCTTTCCCCGAAGGTCCATGTAGACCGAGTAGGTTATGAATGGGACCACGGGCGCGAGCAGGAACATGAGCCTGTCGAGGACGTGGTGGAGGGTGTACCTGGCCGCGTCGCGCTCGGCCGGGGTGAACCTGCCCTCCTCGTTGTAGGCCCTCTGCTTGACGAGCTCCATGTAGTGGGACGCGAAGGCCTCCCAGATGAAGTTCTTTATCCTCGTCGCGGGGTTGTGGAAGTCGTACTTCCGGTACCTCTCCCCGGCGTACTTGACTATGGACTCTATTTCGGACATTATCCACTCGTCCACCGGGCACAGCTTCGCCGGCTTCTTCTTCGGTTGCGGGAACATGGAGATGAACCTCGCGACGTTCCAGAGCTTGGTCAGCGTCTTCCCCGCCCCCTGTATCCTCTCGAAGGAGCACCTGAAGTCTGTCTTGTCGAGGTTGCCCTCTATCGCGGCCCAGAGCCTGAAGGGCTCGGCGCCCGACTGCTCGAGTATCCTGTGGGGGTCTATGACGTTGCCCAGGGACTTGCTCATCTTCTTGCCCTTCTCGTCGAGGATGTGGTAGTTTATCCACACGTCCCTGAATATGCACTTGCCCGTGAGCAGCCAGTCCTTGAGGACGGTGTAGTAGAGCCACGTCCTTATTATCTCCTTGCCCTGGGGGCGCAGAGAGCACGGGCTGTTCTTGCCGAAGAAGCCCTCTGGCTCCCTCGAGTACTTGAGTATGTAGAGGGGGGAGATGCTTGAGTCGAACCACGTGTCGAAGACCCTGTCCTCCCCGCGGAAGCTCCCGCCGCCGCACTTCGCGCACTTGCCGCCCTTGAGCCCGTCGCTTCCTGCCGGGGGCCGTTCCATCCACGGCCTGTAGTACCTCCCCTTGGGCGGGAGCACAGGGGCGCCGCACTTCCCGCAGTACCACATGGGCACCTCGGTCGCGTAGAACCTCCTCCTCGATATCGGCCAGTCTATCGAGACGGAGTCTATCCAGTCGAGCATTATCTGCCTGGACTTGGGCGCGAAGAAGCTCATCTTCCTGGCGAGCTTCCTCATGTCGTCGCGGAACCCCACCTGCTTGACGTAGTACTCTGGCATCGCTATGAACTCTATCGCGTCCTTGCTCCTCTCGCATATCGGGGTCCTGTGCTCGCTCGTGGGTATCTTCCCCGTCACGAGGCCGCACTTCTCGAGCTCCTCGGCCATGGCCTTCCTGGCCTGCCTGACGCTCATGCCCTTCAGGAAGCCGGCGTTCCCGTTCATCCTGCCGTCCCTGTCTATGGCTATCACCGGCTCTATGCCCTCCTCGCGGAAGAACCGGATGTCTGCGAGGTCGCCGAATGAGCAGACCATCATTATCCCGGTCCCCTTGTCCATCTCCGCGGAGGGATGGGACCTTATCGGGACCTCCTTCCCGAACACCGGGGATATGGCGGTCTTCCCCTCGAGCTTTTTGTACCTCTTGTCCTTGGGGTTGAATATGACCATGCCTATCGTGCAGATGAGCTCCGGCCTCGTGGTCGCTATCACGATGTCCTCCCCTGTCTCCTTGACCTTGAAGGAGATGTTGTAGAAGAAACCGGCCCTGTTCTCGTAGCTGACCTCGGCGTCTGCAAGCGTGGTCTGGCACCCGGGGCAGAAGTTGTTGACCCTCTCGTCCTGGTATATCAGCCCCTTCCCGTACATGTCTATGAAGGTCTCCTGCGTGAGCGCGCGGTACTCGGGGCTGTCGGTCTCGTAGAGGTCGCCCACCTTCGGGCCCTTCTCCCACGAGTTGAAGCTTATCCCGAGCTGCCAGAACGAGTCGACGCTCTCCGTGCTGGACGATTCCAGTATCCTGTTGCAGAGGTCTATCGCCTCCTTCCTCGGAAGCTCCGTCAGCTTCCTTCCGAACTTCTTCTCGGCCGCCATCTCTATGGGCAGGCCGTTCCTGTCCAGGCCGAGGGGGAACAGAACGTTGTGGCCCGTCATCCTCCTGAACCTGGCGAACATGTCCATGAGGACGTAGGTCGTCGCCTGGCCTATGTGGACGGGCGTGTTGACGTACGGGGGCGGCGTGTCTATCGAGTAGACCGGCCTCCCGGACTTCTCGTCAAAGCCGTAGGGCCAGGACTTCTTCCACTCCTTCCTAACGGCCTCCTCGAGGTCCTTCTTCCAGCGCTTCTCCTTTATCTTGGGCTCCATGAAAACCAATCCGCAGGGTGATAATTTGGATAATTGTGAGAGATTATATAAAAAGCTGAACTGCCGCCCTCAGGCGCCGGTGCCGGGAACGCTTTTATTGATGCGCTTCAAATAAAGCTAATGAAACACACCGTCCAGGTCACTGCCGTCCTGATAGCGGTCTTCCTCATAATACAGGCCTTCGGGCTGTATGCCCTGTCCCAGAGCATGAGGATAACGACATCCGCGGACGGGTCCGTGAGCGTCTCATACGACGACACCGCCGTGGGCGAGAGGCCCGACATACAGGGCTTTGCGTCCCTCCTCTACATACTCGCGGGCATACTAATAGGCACGGGGCTGATACTATTCTTCGTGAGGCTCGGCCAGGTGAGGCTGTGGAAGGTGATGTACTTCTTCGCGGTGTGGCTCGCCTCCACGATAACGCTCGGGGTGTTCGCGTCGCCCCTCGTGGCGGCTGCGCTCGCAGCGATCCTGGCGCTGGTCGAGATATTCAGGACTAACGTGCTCATCCACAACCTCACGGAGGTTCTCATATACCCGGGCATAGCGATACTGTTCGTCCCCCTCTTCAACGTCTACTGGGCGGCCATACTCCTGGTGGCCATCTCCATCTACGACATGTACGCCGTGTGGAAGTCCAAGCACATGGTCAAGCTCGCCAAGTTCCAGACCAGCAGCAAGGCGTTCGCCGGCTTTGTCATACCCTACAGCACCGGGAAGGGCGGCGGCATATCCTCCAAGATCCCGTCTGGCCTGAAGGCCGGCGGCGAGTCGAAGGCGGCCATACTGGGCGGAGGGGACATAGCGTTCCCTCTCGTGTTCGCGGGCGCTGTCATGGGGTGGCTCGTGGCGGAGGGCATAGCGCTTCCGCTCGCCCTCGCGCTCTCCATGGTAGTCTCCGCGTTCTCCTCCCTGGGCCTGCTGTACCTGTTCGTGCGCGCGGAAAAGGACAAGTTCTACCCGGCCATGCCTTTCGTCACAGCCGGCTGCTTCGCAGGGGCGGCTGTCGTCTTCCTGGCAATGCAGCTGCTATGACTTCTTCTGCTTGGACCTGTAGAGGGACTTCTCGTACTCGAGCATGCTCTTCTCGTGGCTCTTCACCATGCTCTTGTAGCCGTCCATCATGTCCTTGTCGGCCTTCCCGGGCTCCCCGGCGCCAAGCTTCTCTATCTTCTGCTCGAGCTCCCTTACCTGCAGGTCGCTTATCCTCATCTCCAGCTGCCTGACCAGCTCCGTGAAGTCCTCCCCCTTCCCGGACTTCAGCTTGACCTGCATGAAGAGGCTGTCCACCTTGGCGTCCGTGCCCCATCTGTAGCTCCTCATGGTCTCGTCGTCCACGAGCTTGAGTCCCTTCTTCTCGCGGAACCTCATCACCATGTCGCGGCCCAGG
The DNA here is from genome assembly GCA_964616715.1 of uncultured archaeon. Taxonomy (GTDB): domain Archaea; phylum Aenigmatarchaeota; class Aenigmatarchaeia; order QMZP01; family JAFGSV01; genus JAFGFG01. The sequence goes on from CAZTRL010000035.1 coordinate 6,368, forward strand.
TCGAGCCTTCCCCTCTCCTGCCATTCCAGGAAGCGACTCGCTATCCTTGTCACCCCGAGGACGTACCACATGAAGCCCATGAATATCACGAAGAAGTTCACCATCAGGAACGCCGTTATTATGGACTCGAACTGCAGCTCGAAGAACCAGTACATGGCGACGGCTGTCCCGCCCGCGAAGACTGTCAGGAAGACGTGGGACGCCGCGTACCTTCCGGTCTTTATGATGAAGACCGCCTTCATCCTCGCGTGCATGAACCAGCTGAGGTACCACGATATGGCAGAGTTGACTATGTAGAAGCCCATGAATATGTAGGTGTATGCGTTGTAGCTCGTGAACAGGAACGACGTCGTGAGGCTGAATATGCCGAGGGAGAAGAAGTAGTAGTGTATCGTCTGGAAGTACTCGGGCTTTATATAAAGAGCCATGAATAGATTTTCTTTCGCGCCGTTAAAATGTTTTTTTAACGCCGCAGGCGAATAATAAACATGAACCAGCAGGAAAGGGTCGTCCTGATGTGGTCGGTCTTCTTCGTCGTGTCGGGAGTCTTCTTCATAATGGCCTTCATGATGTCCCCCGCCGTGGGCACCTTCGTGACGGCGGCGTACATAGTCCTCTACATAGGCCTGTCGGCCGTGTTCATAACGGTCTTCCGCGAGATATCCGAGCTCAAGACGGAGACCGCCCAGACGCTCTCCGAGAGGAAGGATGAACTCGAGGAAGTGGAGAAGGCCCTCAAGGCCAAGTACTTCAGGAAGAAGATAGACGACGAGGCCTACCGGAAGATGACCCAGGAGTACGAGAAGCTCATAACGGAGATCGAGGTCAAGATAGAGAGGCTGAAGCGCAAGAAATAACTATTTAACGCGCAATATAATTATATGTCCAAATCCATGAAGGAGCTCGCCCGGAGGTACGCGCTCCAGAACGCTGTCTTCTACAACGGCAAGGCCACGGCAGGCGCCGTCCTGGGCAAGGTGCTCGGGAGCAGCCCGGACCTTCGCCAGAGGGCCAACGAGGTCAGGGTGGCGGTAGACGAGGCTGTCGCCGAGGTCAATGCGATGGACCCCGAGAGGCAGAAGGCACTCCTGAAGAAGAATGGGCCGGCGCTTCTCAAGAAGGAAGTGAAGAAGAAGGAAGGGCTTCCCGAGATACCGGGTGCAGTGAAGAGCAAGTTCGTGACCAGGTTCGCTCCCTCCCCGACCGGGCCTCTCAATCTGGGGCAGCTGCTGCGCGCAGCCATGCTTCCATACCTGTACTCGAAGAAGTACTCCGGCAGGTTCGTGCTCAGGATAGAGGACACCGATGCCAAGAACATCGGCATGGAGTTCTACGGCATGATAATGGAGGACCTGCTCTCCGCAGGCATCAAGTGGGATGTCCTCGTAAAGGAGTCGGACCACATGGAAGACTACTACATGCACGCGGAGAAGCTGATAAAGAGCGGGGCGGCCTACGTCTGCTCCTGCCCCGCCGAGGACTTCCGGAAGGCCAAGGAGGAGAAGAGGGAATGCTCCTGCAGGAGCGGCGACTCGTCCCTTCGCGAGTGGAAGAGGATGCTCTCCGGAGGATACGCAGAGGGCGGGGCGATAGTGAGGATGAAGACATCGATGTCCCACAAGAACCCGGCGATGAGGGACCCGCCGATGCTCCGCGTCACCGACGCGCCGCACCCGATACTCAAGGGGAAGTACAGGGTGTGGCCCCTGTACAACTTCGCCTGCGCGATAGAGGACCACAACCAGGGCGTGACCCATGTCTTCCGCGGCAAGGAGCACGAGCACAACACCGCCGTGCAGAAGCTCTTCTACGACGCCTTCGGCTGGAAGCAGCCACACGTCGTCAACTTCGGCATGGTATACCTCCCCGGGACGAAGGTGCACACCCGGGACATGAAGCAGTGGATAGCCGAGGGGAAGGTTGAGGGATGGGACGACCCGAGGCTCCCCACGGTGCGCGCGCTCATAAGGAGGGGCTTCCAGGCGGAGACGCTCAGGAAGTTCGCCGAGGACGTGGGGATAACCAAGAACGACATACGCGTCGGCTGGGAGAACATATTCGGCATAAACAGGAAGGTGATAGACCCGCTCGCGAACAGGTTCATGGCTGTCATCGACCCCGTCAGGACAGAGGTCCACGGCGCCCCCGTGATAAAGGGCGCCCTTGAGGACGTGCATCCCGACTTCCCCGCGAGGGGCAAGAGGAGGATGCCGGTCGACCTGCACAGAGTCTACGTCTCCGGGGAGGACTTCAGGCGGCTCAAGGGCAAGACAGTGAGACTGAAGGGCCTCTGCAACGTCAAGCTCTCCGAGAAGAGCGAGTACGAGGGAGCCGACATCGTCTCCAGCATGCCCAAGATCCAGTGGGTGTCCGCCCCGAACGTCGGCCTCTCGCTCATGACGCCGGAGGGAGAGCTGAAGGGGCTCGGCGAGTCAAACCTCTCGAAGCTCAAGCCCGGCACGCTGGTCCAGCTGGAGAGGGTCGGCTTCGCAAGAGTGGACTCGTCATCGCCGAAGAAGGCGGTGCTGTACCTCGCGCACAGGTAGCCTAGAAACCTTCCGTCTTCTCGTCCACCTGGTACTTCCCCTTCTTGATGTAGGCCGTTCCCATCTGGTACGTGATTTCGGACTTGTACGTGCTCGTCCCGAGCTCGTCCTCACGGTCGAAGGAGACATCGTAGCTCTTCTTCTGCTCCTCCTTGAACTCCTTGTTCGGAATCTTGACTGAAAGCTCGAATGACTCGTTAGGCGGAGAGACATATGATGGGCTCCCGGCGGCCCTGAACTTCCACAGGAGCCTGTGGGTGTCCACGTCCACCGCGTACAGGTTGCAGTCCCAGCTCGTGAAGAAGACAGTCCTCCCATGGAAGGATGGCTGCATCCAGACTATGCCCTGCGTCTCGAAGTTCCATATCTCTTTCCCATCGAGGCCATAGCAATGCAGGATCTTGTCGTCCCCGCCGACGTATATCCTGTCCTCGAAGATGCAAGGCATGCTGAACATCGTGGCCTTTGTGACCTTCCACACCTTCTTCCCGTCAAGGGTGACGCAGAAAAGGAACCCGTCCCTTGAGTTTATGTACAGCCTGTTCCCATGAAGGACCGGGCTTGCCGTGTTGCCGTAGTTCCCGGTAGGGAATTTCCATAGCATCCTTCCCCTGCCAGCCGTGAGCGCGTACAGGTAGTTGTCGAACGATGCCACGTACACCACGTTGTCGTGAACCAGGAAGGGATTCTGGGTGTGTATCTCGCCCTGGGTCTCGAACCTCCAGACAAGGTTCCCGTTTTCCGCATCGATGCAGTACATGAATCTGTCAAAGGAGCCTATGTAGAGCCTGCCTTCCTTCACGGAAGGGCATGCGTTGATTTCGTCGAAAGTCCTGAATTTCCACAAGAGTCTCCCTGTCTCCGCGTCAAGGCAGTAGACGTTATGGTCCTTGGACCCAAAGTACACCTTCCCACCGTCTATGCAGGGCAGGACGTTGATCTCACCCTCGGTCTTGTACTTCCATACCAGCCGGCCGGTCTTCGCGTCGATGCAGTGGAGAATGTAATCATAAGAGCCCACATATACCTTCCCGTTGCTGTATACCGGCGAGCCTGCGAGTATGATCCCCTCTGTCTTGTACTTCCATACGAGTTCCCCGTTCCCGATGCTGATTGCGTAGACGTTCCTATTGCAGCTTGCGACATAGACGAGACCGCCTTCTATGATGGGTATCTGGGCCATGCTGCCGCCGGGGCCGATGCTCCACATCCGGTCGAACTTTGTCGTCTTCTTTACCTCGAAGTCGCCCATCTCCACTGAGAACTCATCGAAACCATATCCCTGGGCCTCTTCCATTCAGAATAGTTTGCTTGAAAGGCTTAAAACCCTTCCGTCTTCTCGTCCACCTGGTACTTCCCCTTCTTGATGTAGGCCGTTCCCATCTGGTACGTGATTTCGGACTTGTACGTGCTCGTCCCAAGCTCGTCCTCGCGGTCCATGGACAGGTCGTAGGCTTTTTCTGTCTCCTCCGCGAGCTCCTCCTCCGGTATAGTGTAGCTGACCTCGAATATGTCGTTTGCCGCCGGAAGGGGGGAAGGCGAGCCGCTGCACCGGAACTTCCAGCGAAGGCTTCCCTTCTCCGCGTCCACGCAATAGACACAGCAGTCCCATGAGCAGAAAATGATGCTCCCATCGTGCTCTGCGGGGTACCACCAGGCCGGGCCGTTTGTCCTGAACTTCCAGGACTCCATCCCGTCGTGTGTCAGGCAGTACATGTTATGGTCGCCGGACCCTGCGTACATGAAGTCCTTCCAGAAGCACGCGACCGTGGTGTCCGAGACCGCGCTCATGCGATGCTTCCACAGGAACTTGCCTTCCATGCTTATGCAGGCGAAGTACCCGTCCCTGGTGCCCATGTACATCCTGCCGCGCCCCTCGTGATATGCGGGCGCCTCGTCGAGGCCGTACTGTCCCATGGACAGCTTCCATACGAGCTTTCCCGTATCCGCGTCCACCGCCCTCAGTATGCCATCGAAAGAGGGGAAATGCACGACACCGTTGACGACCAGAGGACCGTTGATGCAGAATATCTCGTTCTGGGTCTCGTGCTTCCATACCAGCCGGCCTGTATTCGCCTCGATGCAGTACATGTTCCGGTCGAATGAGCCTACGTATATCTTGCCCTCATGGAACGCCGGCGCGGAGATGACCTCGTTCTGCGTCGGAAACTTCCATCTCAGGCTTCCGCTTGCGGCGTCCAGCGCGTAGACGTTGTGGTCCCTGGAGCCCACGTAGACCGTCCCATCCTCGACCAGCGGAAGCGCGGCTATCTCGCCCTGCGTCGGAAACTTCCAAATCATCCTACCCGTCTCCGCGTCAAGCGCGTAGATGTTCCTGTCGTAGCTTCCCACGTAGAGGATGCCATTTCCGATCACCGGGGACGATATCAGCACTATGCCCTGCGTGGCGAACCTCCAGACCTCCTTCCCGGTGTTCGCGTCCAGGCAGTAGACGTTGCGGTTGGCCGAGCCGAAATAGACCTTCCCGGAGTGCACGCACATCTTCTCGCAGACGCTGCCGCCCTCCCCGACGCCCCACATTCGGTCGAACTGGCGGACCTTCCTGACATCCACCTCCCCTATCTCGGCGGTGAAGTC
>CAZTRL010000036.1:0-11042 GCA_964616715.1 uncultured archaeon
GAAGACGTGGTGAAACCCGTGAGGCTGGGATTGGCGAAGGCCGTGGAGAAGGACACGACTGATACGATGGCTAGTATAGCAGCAAGCCTGAGTATTTCCTCCATTTATACCTGTTAATAAATTACAGGAGGGAAATTAAATAGCTTCGCGGAAAAACGCGGGGGCGCCATCCCGGCTGCCAAAACCGTGTCCAGCCGCGGCATGGGACCTTGGAACAAATTTATATCCAGCGAGGGAATTAATCTATATGGACGACGAGGCATACCTCAAGGGCAAGATACCAGAGTACCAGGGCGTGCTGAGGGACATAAAAAAGGAGGTCTCAAAGATAGTCGTCGGCCAGGAGGGCGTCATAGACACCATATTGAACGGGCTCCTGGCTAACGGCCACATACTGGTTGAGGGAGTGCCCGGCATAGCGAAGACCGTCCTCATAAGGGCGCTCTCGGCGGCAACGGGCGGCCTCTTCAGCAGGATACAGTTCACCGTGGACCTCCTCCCGACGGACATAACCGGCCTCACGGCGTATGACGAGAAGAAGGGCTTCTACGTCGTCAAGGGCCCGGTATTCGCCAACTTCCTCCTCGCAGACGAGATAAACAGGGCCCCGCCGAAGGTGCAGTCGGCCATGCTCGAGGCCATGGCCGAAAAGCAGGTGACCATAGGAAAGGAGACCTTCCCCATGATGAATCCGTTCTTCGTCCTTGCCACCGAGAACCCCATAGAGACGAGCGGCACCTACCCCCTTCCGGAAGCCCAGATCGACAGGTTCCTCTTCAAGATAAAGATGGGATACCCGACGTTCGAGGAGGAGATGCAGATTACGAAGAGGAACATACAGCTGATGGGATTCGACGAATACGGCGTCAGGGCCGTCACGAGCCCGGAGAAGGTCATAGAGATGCAGCAGACGGTCAACAAGGTGTACCTAAGCCCTGAGATAGAGCAGTATATAGTCGAGATAGTGTCGGCCACGAGGGAGCCCAAGAAGTACGGCATCGAGCTCGGGAAGTACATAGAATGGGGCTCGTCCCCGAGGGCGTCCATATTCCTCTTCATCTCCTCGAAGGCCAACGCCATGATGAAGGGGGACACGTTCGTGACGCCGACTCATGTCAAGAACGTGGCGCACAACGTCCTGCGGCACAGAATAATACTCAACTACGAGGGCCTGGGAGAGAACATAGACCCCGACCAGGTCATAACGGAGATCCTTTCCAAGGTGCCGGTGCCGTAGATGGTAGCAGAGCTGAGAATTGACGTGTCCTCCGTCGTCAAGGAGCTCGAGGTCGCCCTGAAGGTCCTCACGGAAGCAAGGGTGATGAGCAGGTACAGGAAGATAGTGAAGGGGAAGGGTCTCGAGTTCGAGGACTTCAGGGAATACACGAGCAGCGACGACGCCTCGGAGATAGACTGGAGAGCGAGCAAGAGGTCCGGCAAGCTCGTCATGAGAAGGTACAAGGAGGAGAGGGACATGAACGTCTTCTTCGTGGTAGACGTCAGCTCGAGCATGCTCTTCGGCTCGACGAAGAAGCTCAAGTACGAGTACGCGGCGGAACTCGTGGCGGCGCTCGCCCACTTCGTCCTTCAGAGCGGCGACAGGGTCGGCCTCGTGCTCTTCAGCGACAGGATAATGAAGTACATGGAGCCGGGAAAGGGCACGGACCATTTCTACGTCCTCCTCAAGAACCTCCTCACGGCGAAGTTCTACGGAGGGGGGTGCAGGGTCTCGCCTCCTCTCGAATTCCTGATGAACAGCGTCGGCGAGAAGAGCATGATGTTCCTCGTCTCGGACTTCATAGGCATGGAGGATGAGTGGCAGAAGGTCATGAAGGTGGTCTCCGGCAAGTTCGACGGGGTGGCGGTGATGGTCAGGGACCCGAGGGACAGGTCGCTCCCAAAGGAGGGCGGGCAGGCCGTGATAACGGACCCCTTCTCCGAGAAGGCCATCCTGGTCGACACCAACGAGCGCGACAGGAACGAGTACGAGAGGTTCGTGAGGATGGAGGAGGAAAAGATAAGGATCGGCTTTAGGCAGAGCAACTGGGACTTTCTCGAAGTCAGCACCGACGAGGAGTTCGTCATGCCCGTCATAAAGTTCCTGAAGGGGAGGGAATTGCTATTGAGGTAACGTTCGTCAACCCGGTGTACCTGTGGCTGTTCATATTCGTGCCGGCCATACTGTTCGTCCATTTCGTCAGCCTTAGGAAGATAAGGCGCAAGGCCATGATGTTCGCAAACTACGAGGCCATGGAGAAGGTCTTCGGGAGGAAGATACTGAGCAAGAACTACCCGCTGCTCTTCATAAGGACCCTGACCCTCGTGCTCCTGATACTCTCCGTCACCGGCATAGTCGTGATATACCAGGGCCACGTCAGCGATTTCGACTACGTACTGGCGATAGACGCGTCGGCGAGCATGCTCGCCCAGGACTACAGCCCGGACAGGCTAGCGGCGGCGAAGAGCGCCGCCGCGACCTTCACGCAGATGGTCCCCCCCGGGACAGATGTAGGCGTGCTGAGCTTTGCAGGGACAGGCTTCGTCAGGCAGGAGCTCACCGGTGACCTGGATGAGGTCAGGCAGGCCATAGACGGCGTGGAGATAGAGGTTGCAGGGGGCACGGCTATGGGGGAGGCCATAGTCTCGGCGACCGACATGCTCCTCCCAAGCGGAAAGGACAAGTCTATCATACTTCTCACGGACGGGGAGAGCAACATAGGCATATCGGTCGACGACGCGCTCAGTTACGCCAAGCGCTTCGGCGTGACGATAAACACCATAGGAATCGGGACTGAGGAGGGAGGCATAGTCGCCAACACCACCTTCAGGATAGGGGTCGACGCCGACTCCCTCATGAGGATAGCCAACGAGACGGGCGGCAACTACTACAGGGCGCTGACCAAGAGGGACGTGGAGAACGCCTACATATCCATCGCCACGGGAAGCGACCAGGACGTCTCGCTCGACCTCTCGTCCTACCTGCTGGTCGCGGCATTCTGCGCCTTCATGGTGGAGATGGTGCTGGTAAACACCAAGTACAGGACCATACCGTGATGCCCGGCCGCCAGTCACTCCCCGGTGGTGAGGATGCTCTTGTACTCCTTGAGGAGGGAGTTGTAAAGAGCTATTATCCTCTTGGTCTCCGGGTACATCTTCCTCTTCTCTTCCGGCGGTAGCGAGTCGTATGCTTCCCGGAGCTGACCATAACTCTCCATCGCGTCGTCGTGGTTTCCTGAGGCCATGCCGTTCTCCGAAAGCACGAGGAGCTTCCTTATCATCGCTATCTTCTCGCCATTCTTCCCGGGAAACTGCGCCTTCTCGGGCTCTTTCTCCTCTTCGGCTGCGCCCTCGCCCCCTGCGGGCCGGACGACCTCGGACATGGACTCCTCTGTCTCCTCGGGGATGTTCTCTTCCTGCGCGGGCTCCTTCTTCCGCGGCTTCGGGACGGCCTCTTCGGGCCCGGGCGCTGCAGGGGGTGCCGGTTCCGGCTCCTTCCCGGCGGCGTGCCTTTCGAACGGCTTCCTGAGCATCGAGTCTATCTTAGCTGACAGGGTGCCTGTCTTCTTCTCCTCTTTTGGCGCTACCGGTTCCCCTGCGGCCTGCGCGACCTCCTCCGGGAGCTCCTCGGGCGCAGGCCTCCTCTCGGAGACGCTCCTTATTATGTAGACCGACTTCTCGACAAGCGACGCCAGCTCGTCCTCGGTGACCTGGCGGCCACCGTACTCGAGCTCCTCGACCTTCATCGAGTAGTCTATGACATCCTTTCGTATGTCCTCGGGCACGCCCTTCTTGCCTAGCTCCTCGTTGAGCTCAAGGTAGTCGAACTCGTAGGATATGTCGAATAGTTCGCTGAAGAAGGCGCGCATGAGGCCGTTGAGCTTCTTCAGCGCGTGCTTGGGCTCGCCGTCGTGGGCCTCGCCGAGGGTCTTCATCTTGCGAAGGAACAGCCTGCCCAGGACTTCCTCCTTGTTCAGCTCGACGTCCCTCCTCGCATGGACGCCCTTGAACTTGAAGACGAGAACGCCGACGGCTCCCGCGAGCGCGCAGGCGACTGCGACCAGGACTATTCTGAGCAGAAGGTCCATCCTATTCTCCCCTCATTCTCCTGTAGATGTAAAGCAGCACCGTCTCTTTCCTGTACACGTATAGTAGTATTGACACGGTCACTAATAATATGATTATCATGACGAATATGGCGACGTCTATCCAGAAGTCGGCGCAGTCATCCGCGCAGTCGTAGAGCTCGCCGGCCTCGCAGACGGAGTTGCCGCAGACCGGCATGTAGGGAAGCGTGACGCACGGCCTGCACGGACCTCCGCAGTCAGTCCCCTCCTCGCACTGGCCGTTCGCATGACAGTTGAGTATGCCGTCTGAGCATGTGGGGCACGAAGAGCAGGGACCCCCGCAGTCGGCGAGTATCTCGCACAGGCCGTCATGGCAGTTCTGCACGCCGTCGTAGCACGTAGGCTCGGGGGTGTACGTGCAGTACCTAGTCATCTGCGGCCGGTCCAGCGCGGTGCTGCAGTTGGAGAGGTCCACGCACACCCTTATCTGTATTCCTTCCTTGGAGCAGTCCGACCAGGCCGTGCATCTCCAGTTCTCTATGCAGGCCGGGACCTCTGCGCGCCCCCAGCTCCTCTTGGGAATCTCCGCCGGCGGCTCCTTGTCGAGGACCACGAGCCTCCACTGATGCATCACCACGAACTGGCCGTCCCCGACCATTATCGTGATGTTGTACACGCCGGAATCCTCGTAGGATGCGCCGTATGTGTACGAGGACTCGAAGTCGGTGCACGGGCCCGTCTGGTCCTCTATCTCCGCGGAGTCCATGAGCCACGAGCACATGGGGAGGCCGTTGTCGTCCGTCACGTTGACGTGGAAGGTCACTGATTCGCCCTCGAAGATGGTCACGTTGTAGCCGTAGGGATCCCACAGGGTTATGTTGGGGGGCATGTTGCCCCATTCGTTGACGCTGAAGCTCCCGACGTACCAGTCGACTCCCCCGTTGCCGTCGGTCACGGTGTAGTTGACGGTGTAGTTGCCTATGTAGGAGAAGGGTGGGGTGAAGTTGATTTCCCCGGTCGATTGGTTTATGCCGAATATGGTGCAGTTGGAACCGCCGTCAAGCCTCGTGCAGTTCAGGAAGTCTACATGGAACTGCGGGGCATCGCCGTCCTCGTCGGTGGCGTTGATGTCGTAATGGAAGTCGGCCCCCCAGTCGACGTTCATGGCGCCGATGCCGCCTATGAGGTCGGTCTTGTTCTGGAGCACGGGGTCGTCGTTCACGTTGTGGACGACTATGCTCACCCAGCCCGATTCGTCGACCTCGTATGAGGCGTCCACGACGTTGAACCTGAAGCTGTATGTCCCCACGTCGGACTGGACGGGCATGAAGGTGACGTTTCCGGTGGTCTCGTTCAGGACGAAGAATCCCGGGGGTATCTTGCCGTATGTGAGCGCCTCGGTGACCGGCGGCGGTACGTGGAGGTCGGGGTCGTCGGCTATCACGCTGAGGTTGTACCAGCTGTCCTCGTATAGCTCGACCGTCGTGTTTATTGGGAAGTCGTAGGTGGCGTTCCCGGTTGCGTTCTGGATGAAAAGCGAGACCAGGTACGGTGGGTCGTTGAAATTGGTTACGTTGAACGTGACGATCGTGTAGTTGCTGCTGGAGCAGAGGATTTCCGTTGCGAATATCACGACCGTGCTGATTCCGACGTCGCCGTTTCCGGGCGTGAAGCTCACTATGCCGGAAAGGCTGCTTATGTTGAAGAGCGTGCTGTTGTCGGAGTATGTGACCTCGCTTGCGTTCTCACCCGTGGCGTTGAAGTCGTAGTAGTACGGCAGTCCCTGCACGGGCTCGTGGTATGCAGCGCCTGTTATCTCCGGCGGCAGTCCCATGCAGGCCGAGACCTGCCCACCCGCGCCCGCGGACATCCCTATCGGGGACTGCCTGTGGCTGAGGAGGCTCAGCGACATCGAGAGGTTCATAAGCGAGACCGCTATCAGAAGGATGGCTAGAGCCGCAAGGCTGTTGTTGCCGATGCCTTTACGGTGGGATGGCATCTTTATTATTTGGGGGCAAATCTATAAAATATGGATGCAGAGCGCCTTACGCGCTCATGCGTGCCTGAACACTATCCTCATCGTCCCCTTGCGGTAGGCGAGGGGTACCACGTCGTCGGGTATCGATACCGATACCGTCACCGTCCTGTTCTCGTACGGAGAGAGGAAGAAATCGTTGTCCGAGACGCTTATCCAGGGGGTTATGTCGCCTGTGGACTCGAATGTGACGCGCGTCCTGTAGCCGCCGGCCGTCACCGTGACCTCCCTGCCGCCTGAGCTGCCCGGCGGTATTATGCCGAAGTGTATGGAGTTCGCGTCGACGTTGAAGCCCGCTATGTTGTCAACGTAGACCTCCATTGGGTACTCTATGACGTCATATATAGAGGCAGTGTCGTACACGTAGAGGCCCGTGGCCACGGAGGCGACCGCCGTCAGGACGATGACCAAGAGGAGCACATTGTCGTTTCTTGCGCTTATTCTCAAGGACCTTCACCTGCCTTTCTTCTTCCTGCGAAGGATGTATATCAGGACCGCTGTCACCGCTGCCACAACAAGCGCTATCAGGACCAGCAGGAGCAGGTCCTGGCCGGACTTTATCTCCACGGGGAACGACTGGACTGTGGTCCTCCCGGAGTAGTGGACGGTCATGCGGCCTTCGTAGGCCCCGGCCTCCGTGCCTTCGGTGTCCCAGTATATGGGGACCGTGCGCGTCTCCCACGCACCCATGTCGAACGTCTCGCTTCTGGAACTGCTCTTCTGGATGCCGTTGTCGTAAACCTCCAGCGTCACGTAGACGTCCTCTATGGGGCTGTTCCAGTAGCTGTCGAGCACCACGGACATCTTCGCTATGTCGCCTGGGTATATCTCATCATCCGCCGTGATGTTGGCTATCTTTATGAGCATGTCTCCTATCTTGAACTCGGTGGACGAGAGAGACGGCTCGTCCGCGCCGTACTCGACCGTGGATGAGGCGCTGTACGTTCCGGCCGGCATCCCTGTGGTTTCCCACCGGGCTGTCATCGTCTTTTTCTCCATGGAGGCCAGAAACACGTCCCCCGTGGTGAGAGTGGCCACGTTTCTCCCTTCGGGGTCCGTGACCTTTATGAGCCCACTCGCGGTGACGTTCTCGGTGCCCCTGCTGGTGGCCGAGAGCGCGAAGTCCACGGGCTCTGAGATGTTGACGTTGGGCGCGTTGAGGTTTGTCATCACGTACTTCTCCGGGTATGGCACCCATATCCAGATGCTGGTCTGGGCCGCCGAATAGGCCGCTATCCCGCCGCCGCCCTCGGGTGCCACCTCCTCGGCCACCACACCGCACTCGTGCAGCCCGGGCTCAAAGAAGGCATCCTCTGGAAGCTCCACGTTGACGTAGAAATCGAATATCTCGCCCGGAGGAAGGTCTATCTCCGAGACGGAGGGCTCTATGTAGTCGGTGAAGCCGCACTTGTCGGATTTCTTGCTTACTATCTTTATGTCGCTGATGCTGCCCTCCGTCCTGACGAAGAACGAGTACGTGGCGTTCATCCCGGGCTCGAAGTTCAGGTCTATCCTTGCCGGGGATATGCCTATCGCGCCCACGCCTGCGGGAAGCGAGAAAAGGACTGCCACGGCAGCGGCCAGAAGCGCCAGCGTCCTGATTGGGGGCATATTTTATTAATGGCCTGACTTGCTATATAAACCAATCGCGGAGGCTCTAGAAAGGTCCTTGCACACGCGCATTGCGCATGCAGAAATTGCTTGAAGCAAAAAACAAATGGCGTTCTTATCCCGCGGCCGCGAGGAAGTATATCGTGGCTTCCTTGTCCCCGCCGCCTTCGCCGGAGGGCGGTGTTATGTTCAGGTGCACGTCAACGTCCCTCTCGTTGGCGCCGGAGTCAGTCGGGGTCAGGTTGTATACGAGGTTGGCTGGGTTGGTGCTGAGAGCGCCGGCGCTGGCCGCCTCGGCGGATCCCGCAAAGTTCGTCCACACAGTGTAGGCCACCGCGCCGCTTGAGCCGTTGGGCGTCGAGTTGTACTGGAAACAGGATTCGCATGTGTCGTCCTGTGCCCAGAGGCTGCCGCTTCCGCCTGAGGTCGACTCCCCTATCGAGATGTTTATAACGCTACTGCCGTTGTTCCTAAGGACGAACGGGTGTGGGTCGAAGTCCGTTGTGTCGTTGTACTGTCCCTTGAGTATGGTATGGAACTCCACGGTGGGTACCAACAGTTGTATGTGGACCTCGGACGCGAGCGTGGCGTTAGCTATGCCCGACCTCTGCGTTGTCTGCATGCCTGTTATGGTTCCGAGCTGGTCCGGCAGGAGCGATAGCATGCTCATAGTCCCTGTTATGCTGACGACCATCGCTACCATCACGAGCGCTGCGAGCAGGTTGTTCGAAATTTCCATTTTTATCCTCCTTCTTCAGATGTCAAAAGGCTGACAGAAACATGACCGGAGACGTCCATCGGGGAGGGCGCCAGGTATACCGAGACCTTCCCGGACTCGCCGTTAGGCATCTCGGAGACGGGGACCTTCCTGTAGTCGCCGTACTTCATCATGACTGATATGGCGGTTATGGTCCCTATGAGGGAGATTATGAGGGTCATTATCACCATGACCGCAAGAACATTCCTCGAGGTGCTCGCCATAATAATTATTACTGGCGTGATAAATATATAAATGTTTAAACCGGTATGGACGCAGTATGCCAGTTATGGGCGTTTCCGGCGGTCGCGTAGCCCGCTTATCCCGCTTTTATGACGACTGAGGGTTTGCCGCCGAAGCTGCCGTTGTTCTCTATGATGAGCTTGTGGGTCCCGCGCCCGAGGCGAAGGATCCCTTCGAGGTCTATGCCGCCGTATGAGAGCACGAGGTCCAGGACATTCTTCGCGCCGAGACCGTAGGAGAAGCTGGGAGAGGGATTGTCAAGGAAGCTGCCTTCCTCTATGGACTGCATCCTGTCGTCTATCCTCATCCAGTCACCTCTGGTGAAGGCCAGGAAGGCCTTTGACTTCTCCAGGTCCTGCTCGAGGGCTATGTAGTGGTAGGAGGCGCCCGAGCCGGCGGATATGGTCCTCAGCACGGAGCCGCTGAACACGAGACCCGTCAGCATGCCTCCGACGTAGGACGCGATGTAGCCGTGGGACGGAGACGTCTCGCTCACGCTTATGCCGGCGGACGGGAGCTCACCCGTTCCCGGCACATGCACCTTGGAAGATGTCCCGTTTAGGACCAGCTTGAGCTCCAGCATGCTTATGCCCAGGACATGCAGGGTGCGGTTGCTTGTGCCCGGGATGCACGTGGAGAGCGTGTCGCACACCTCGCAGTTCCAGGTGTAGTCCCCCGCCTCGGAGATGTTCACGACCCAGCTCGACTGGGCGGTCGCCCCGTACAGTGAGGAAGAGGACACGTTGTATAGGTCCTCCGTGGAGTTCCATATGAGGAGGCTTATGTTAAGGAGTCCGCTGTCGTCCTCGGCGTTGCACGTGAAGTTTATGTTGCCGACCCTCTCCATCGCATTGTCCGCCGGATGCCTTGAGGTTATGGACGGTGCCATGTCAGTGGCATAGCAGCTCACCCCGTCCGTTGCCGTCCCGTTGTCGAAGAGGGTGAAGCTCGAGGGAGGATGAAGCGTGCACATTATGACCCTTCCCGTCTGCAGCGACACGTTGAGGATGTAGGAGGACCCGGATTTCAGGCCGAAATGGGCATCGTTCGTGCCGTGCATTGTCTGGCCAGCGGCCGTTATCTCCCTGTAGGCCGCCGTTACCCCGGAGGATGTGACGTTGAGCTTGGCGCCCACGCAGTCCCTGTTCACGGTGGGGTCTATGCATCTCATCGAAATCTTCACATAGTTGCCGCTGTCAATCCTGTTGAGGAAGACCTGGTTCTGGGCGTTAGAATGCCCGGCTATGTAGTCGAGGTCGCCGTCGCCGTCGAGGTCGGCTATGCCTATGGATATGGTACGCTGGGTTCCCGGGCCCTTCTCGAAAGGCGTTAGAGAGCCCGTGCCGTCGTTGAGGAATATGTGGTTGGCCTGCTCGTAGTTGCCGGATATCACGTCGAGCGACCCGTCGAGGTCGAGGTCCCCCATGGCAATCGAGTAGCTCTGATTGGTGATCCCGAAGCTCGACCCGTATGTTAGGCCTCCAGTGCCGTTGTTCAGGTATATCCTGCTCGCCTGGAAGTTCCTGTCAACACCCTCTATTATGTCCAGGAAGCCGTCGTTGTCCATGTCTGCAATCGACATGTCCCTGGTGTACAGGGTGTTGGACGAGAATGTGGAGAAGGCGTTCAGGCCTCCCGTGCCGTTGCTGAGGTATATGGTGTCGTCTTGGTATGGTATCCCTCCGGCCGCCACGTCCGGGTAGCCGTCTCCGTCGAGGTCGCCAACCGCCAGGGTGTAGTAGTTCTGGGCCGAGACGTTCTGGAGGCTGGTGAAGTGGCCCGTGCCGTTGTTGAGATAGGTCTGCAGCCTGCTCCCTCCAGCTATGCTTACCAGCACGCAGTCCAGGTCGCCGTCGCGGTCCACGTCAGTGAGGACTATGGACTGGCTCTGGTCCGAGGGAAGGCCGGTCATGTTCTCGAGGAAGGTGAAGTGGCCCGTGCCGTTGTTGAGGAAGACCATGTTCGGGTACTGGTAGTTGACGGACACGTAGTCCTCGTCGCCGTCGTTGTCGAGGTCCCCTATTGCTATGCTCTGCGTGTTGTAGCCAGCCTTTACGCTCTCGAGAAGGCTGAACCCCCCGGTCCCGTTGTTGACGTAGACCCTGTGGTCGTTCTGGTAGTTGCCGGCTATGTAGTCCATGTCCCCGTCGCCGTCGAGGTCGGCTATCGCAACGCTCCTCGTGGCGTCGTTCTCCGTCATGGTCTGGCCTAGGTAGAACAGGTTGGCATGGAGGCTCCTGTTCTGGGTCGCCCAGGCGCTGTTAGAGTCGCCGTCGTACGAGAGGCAGTTCCAGAGGTAGTTCCCTGGTGGAATTCCCGAGAGGGACCAGTT
>CAZTRL010000037.1:0-10977 GCA_964616715.1 uncultured archaeon
GCATGATAGACATAACCTCCCTCGAGACAATCCTTCCCTTCATACTTGTCATTGCTATCGTCTACGGCGCGATGGAGACGGCTGGCATATTCAGGAACAGGGCGGTAAAGGCCATAATCGCGGTCGTCCTGGGCTTCTTCGCCATAACGAATGACCAGATAGTCCAGATGATAAACGGCCTCCTACCCTACGCCGCGATAGTCTTCGTCGTGATATTCATAGCGGGCTACATCAGGAAGTCCATGAGCGGCGGCGAGAAGGACAACACAGTCATAATCATAATAATGGTGCTCGCGCTGCTCTTCATAGCCTCGCTCTCGCAGGGCCTCGGCGGATATTCGTTCTCCCAGTACACGGAATTCCTTTGGCTCATAGGCGTCGTTGTGGTCGTGGCGATACTCTACGGCGCCTACAAGATGAGATGACGTGATCCGGATGGCTGGCGGCCCATTCTCCTCTGTGGTGGACTATCTTTCCGCCCTCGGCGCCTTCAACTACCTGGCGCTCTTCCTGCTCTTCATAGTCATGTACTTCGCCTTCTATTACCTGTTCAGGGAGAAGGTGAAGAGGCTTAAGAACGACTCTTACAGGAAGTTCATATCGCTAATGCTCTCGGTTCTCGTCACTTTGGGAGCATACATGTCGGTCTTCGCATACGCTGGCGATGCCGTGACCGTTATTGCCGCTGCACTCTTCGCGATATTCGCGATATTCTTCGTCCTTGTTCTCGTGGGCAAGATGGCCGGGATAGACCTTCCGGGCATGCTCAGGGACGAGTTCAGGTGAGCCTGCGCACGAAAGGAAATACAAAAGTTTATAAGTGTTACCGGACAATATCATAACATGGGACTATTCGACACGATGGTTCAGAACATGCAGAGGATGGAACTCTTCCAGTACCTCTTCCCGTTCCTTCTGTCATTCGCCCTTCTCTATGGCCTCATGCAGTGGGTGTTCAGGGAGGGCAAGCTTGGCGGAAAGCAGGTGCATGCTCTCATCGCGATAGTCCTGTCGTTCTTCGTGATGCTATACTCGAGCATGAACACATGGCTCTACACGTTCCTCACGAACATATCGGGGATGTGGCTCGGGATAGTCACCGTGATACTGTTCATAGTTCTCGCGACTGAGCTCCTTGGGATAAACATAAGGGACATACTCAGCGGCGAATCGAACAAGTGGATCAAGTACGCGATTCTCCTGGTGGTCCTGTACATAATATTCGCGGCCTTCCTTGGAGGCGCTGCTATGACTGGGATACTTCCATACTGGCTCACCGGGAGCGACCTGTGGACAGTGATACTCGTCGTGATAATAATAGGCATAGTCTTCGCCTTCGTCGGCGGGGAGAGCAAGAGTGGCGGATCGGCTGCTCCGGCCTCCGGCGAGAAGAAGTGAGCCCATCCTTTTCTTGGCCGTAACGTTTTCGCAGTGACCGGTCTCGAAATTCGGCCGTTTTATAGAACTGGGTGGGTTTACTGGTCTTCCTCTTCGGGAGGCTTCGGGGCGTACCTCGCCGGTCCCGGCTCGTGGTCTGGGATTGCCGAGGGCTGCTGTGCCTTTACTGGAGGGGGGCCTGCCGGGGCCTCGTCCGAGGCGGACTTCATCTTCCTTATGGAATTGAGCATGGGCGTTAGCGACCCCTTGACTACCTCCTCAAGCGAGTCTATCCTGGCGTTGGTCTCCTCGATGCTCTGCTTGAGCGATGACATCTCGTCCTTCATCTTGGAGAGGTCCTCGGTCCCTGTCCCGGGTCCCTGAGCGGAGGCGTTCTTGATCTCGGCTGACAGTTTCTCCGACTTCTCGTCGAGCTCCTGGATCCTTCCGCTTATGTCGCGCCATTTCTCTTCCGTTATCTGCTCTATGAGCTCCTCGACGTCTCTGCGCTTCCTGTCCTTCAGCGCCCTTTCCCTGTCATCCTTGTCCTTTGGAAGCGGCGCCCTCGCAAACGGGAGGGGCTCCTTCTCATCATCAAGCTCGTCACGCGGCCCGGGGAACTTCGGTTCCATGTCCGACAGGAACGCTCCCGGCCCTATCTTCCTCTCCTTTGGCAGGTCGTCCATGCTGTCGTCGAGCATGTCGTCATCGTCGGGCCAGTCAGTGGGCTCGAAACGGTTCCTCTGGAACGTCTGGGACGCCGGTCCGGTGGGTGCTGGCGGAGCCGGTGGGGAAGGAGGCACGTGCTGCATCGGCGGCCGCTGCCCGGGCTGGGGGGGCATTTGAGCGTGCTGCGGCTGGTAGCCGTAGTTCTGCTGCGGGTACTGTGCCGGCCTAGGGGCTGCCGGTGCTGGCGGGGCCGGTGGAGTATGCGCCTGGCGCGGGGCCATCGGCGGGCCGCCCGGGCCCGCGCTGCTCCTCATGGCATCCTTCATCGCCCTGTCTATCTCGACTGGCGAGTGGCCCTCCTGCTGGAGCGTCCTTATTATCTCGGGGTCGGACAGCCCCTGAGAAGAAAGCGACATCACCTTCTGGGTAGGTATTCCCATGCCTCCCGGAGGGGCGGGTGCGCTCGCGCTTCCTTTTGACCTGCCTAACATAATAAGTACCGCTGTTTATAATTGAGTTTCTCCACTTAAATCTTTACTCGCTCCTGCCGCTATCGTTCTGCGCGAGCTGCGGGAGGACCGACTGGAATATCTTCACGGACTCCTCGAGTTTCTTGACCTCGCTCTTCTTGGCGAGGAACTGGAGCTGCTTGACGACCTCCTTCAGCGTGTTGTTGACCGTGTTCACCTTCTCGTCAAGCGACACCATCTTGGTCTCGATGTTCTTTATCGACGTCTCTATGCCGTCTATCTTGGTGGCGAAGGACTCGTCCATGGACGCCACCCTTGAGGTCAGTATCTTCTCCCTCTGCTCTATCAGGCGGAGCCTCTTCGTGTTGTCGTTGACCCTGCCTACAATCTCGTTTACTATTGGGACGCCCTGGCCCTTTCCCTTGGCTGGCTGCTCACCGAAAACTGGCATAGAAACACTCCGGGTATTTTTATTTAGTCTGCGACAATATAAAAATAGCTCGCCGCGGTTCGGTGCGCATGCGGCAAGGCAGGGACTGGGATGGCAACAGGCGAATACTCTTACGACGAGGATGAACAGAAGCTCAGGATAAACTATCTCGGTTCCATATTCGGCGCGAGCATCGAGGACTATGCCGAGTGCATGGCCGACGTCATCGACAAGATTCTCGAGGTCAAGAACGTCAAGACCGTGGTACTCACAAAGGACAGGGAGTACGAGTACGGCCCCGACCAGACCGGCATGCTCGTGGAGATAGCCCATGTCATAGAGGACGTCGTGAGGGAGCGTCTCATGACTAGGGTGAAGGTCTCGGACAACCTGCAGAGGAAGATGTTTCCCGAGATGAACACGAGAATGCAGGAGATAATAATAAACCTTCTCAGAAGGGATCCTGTGGGCGCCTATGTCGAGCTCATACGGGAAACGAGAAGGGTCAGGATAAAGATGCGCAACACCCGCTACAGGAGCGCGCAGCAGCTCTACGCGGACTACCTTAAGAATGTCATAGACGTCATCCGCGGAAAGCTCGATGCTACTCAGCTCATCCAGCTCGCAAAGCCCCACATAGCAGGCTACCACACAGGCGACAGGTCGCTCTACAGGGAGATATTCGTCCCGAGCATCAGGCCCAATTTCATGCTCACGCGATACATGATAACGCCTCCCGAGAACGGCAAGTCCGTCAAGAGATACAGCATCGGCGACATCGAGGTCGAGATATTCAAGCTCCCCGAGACGGCTGAGTACTTCTACTACGTTCTCCCGCCGGAGTTCGTTCTGAGCGAGGAGAAATACGCCGTCCTGGACGCTGCGAGGAGGTATATGGCGACGCACAAGCCCAAGGACGCGGAGTTCGTGAGGACCGGGAGGATAAGGGAGGTCTTCTACAACATAGGAAAGGACATGATAAGGGAGGTGGCCGATCAGCACAAGGTTTACCTCACGAACAAGGACCTCGACCAGCTGGCCACCATACTCACCAGGTACACGGCAGGTCTCGGCGCCCTCGAGATACTCCTCGCCGACGAGAGGATACAGGACATCTACGTCAACTCTCCCGTGGAGTCCCAGCCCATACTGATAAACCACAGCGACTATGAGGAGTGCAGGACGAACCTCATACCGACGCAGGAGGACGCCGAGTCCTGGGCCACGAGACTCAGGATGGAATCCGGCAGGCCCCTCGACGAGGCCAATCCCGTCCTCGACACGGACATAAGCGTCCCGGGCGGGAAAGCCAGATTCTGCGTCATAACGAGGACGCTCTCCCCGCACGGCCTCGGCTTTTCCATAAGGAGGCACAGGGACAAACCGTGGACGCTACCGCTTTTCATAAAGGCCAAGGCCGTGACGCCGCTTGCGGCCGGCGTCATATCCTTCCTCATAGACGGCACGGCGAGCATGCTGGTCGCGGGCGGGAGGGGTGCCGGCAAGACTTCCATGCTCGCCTCGTTCATGCTGGAGATACTCCCCAAGACAAGGATAGTCTCGATAGAGGACACGCTGGAGCTTCCCGTGGACCAGCTCAGGGAGCTGGGATACAACGTCGAGAGGCTCAAGTCGCGGTCTGTTCTCACCATGGTTGAGACCGAGGTCCCCTCAGACGAGGCGCTCAGGACCGCCCTCAGGCTTGGCGACTCCGCCCTTGTGCTCGGCGAGGTCAGGTCGACGGAGGCCAAGGCCCTCTACGAGGCCATGAGGATAGGCGCCCTCTCGAACGTCGTCATGGGGACCATCCACGGCGAGTCCGCCTACGGCGTCTTCGACAGGGTAGTAAATGACCTCGATGTCCCGCTGACCTCCTTCAAGGCGACCGACATAATCCCCATATGCAAGACCCTCCGCTCCGCCGACGGCCTGCACAGGTTCAGGAGGATGACCGAGATAACCGAGGTGAGGAAGAAGTGGGAGAAGAATCCCGACAGGGAGGGGGGCTTCGTCAACCTCTTCGAGTACTCATCCAAGGAGGACCAGCTCAAGCCCACCGACACGCTCTTGAACGGCGAGTCCGAGACCCTCAACAGGATAGCGAGCTACGTCCGCGACTGGCACGGCGACTGGCAGTCCGTCTGGGAGAACATAACCCTTCGCGCCAACATAAAGAAGGCCATTGTCGAGCTCAGCGACAAGCTCGCCTCGCCTCAGTTGCTGGAAGCCGAGTGGGTGATGAAGTCGAATTCGATTTTCCACATGTTCTCCGAGAACGTCGCAAAGGAGCTGGGCGCGGTCGATTCCAAGCGCGTCTACGATGACTGGCTGCGCTGGTTCAAGTCCGCAGTCAAGTGACATCGCTCCCAATAAATTAAAGCCGCGACAAATATTATCATGGCCCTCTTCTCCGTCAAAAGGAAACCCCGTCCCCAGGGCACTTACTCCGCCGCCCCGCGCCCAGCGGGAGCTGCGGGAACCGGCGGCATAAACATAGACTCCAGGGAGTACAAGATATTCCGCAGGAAGACCGACGCCCGCTTCAGCTGGTATGAGAGGATTGCAAGGGCCGCGAACAGCGTCATCAACATGAATATCGATGAGAAGACGAGCAAGGACCTGCGCTCCGCGATAGACTTCACCGGCCTAAGGATAAGCGAGAACGCTCCCTTTTCTCTCCTGATACTTTGTGTGGTCGTCTTCTCCTTTGCGGGAGGTTTCTCCTACGTTCTCCGCCTGCTTCCAAACGTCTACGGCGTGATAGCGTTTGTCCTCGCCGGACTGGGCCTCGGCTACTACCTTCTGAGGTACCCGCTGGGCCTCATGAAGTCCATGCGCATACAGGCCAGCTCGCAGGTCGTCCTAGCCGTCCTCTACATGGTGGTCTCGATGAGGATAAGCCCTAACATAGAGAGGGCGCTCAGGTTCACCTCGTCCAACATATCCGGCGTCCTTGCCTGGGACATGAGGAGGCTCCTGTGGGACATAGAGATGGGAGTCTACTACTCGGCAAACGATGCCCTCATGGCCTACATAGCCAAGTGGAAGCCCGAGAACGAGGAGTTCTCCGAGGCCTTGAGGATGCTCCTTGAGTCCCAGAGCCAGGTGCCTGAGAAGGCCGAGAAGACGCTCGACGAGGCCCTCAGGGTGGTGCTCGATGGCACGAGGGACAGGATGAAGCACTACGCACAGGACCTGGAGATGCCGGTCACGGTCATACACATGATGGGCGTGGTCCTTCCCATAATGGGCTCTATCATGGCCCCCATGGCCGCCATATTCCTCTCGGAGATGGTAAGCCCCCTGCATTTCATAGTAGGGTATAACATAGCGCTTCCGATAGTCCTCGTATGGTTCATAAACAACACGCTAGCCAAGAGGCCCGTGACCTTTTCAAAGGTGGACATCGCCCGTCATCCGGACCTTCCTGTGGCCGGGAGCTTCATGGTGAGGAGCGGGAGGAAGAAGATATCGATACCGCTGTTGCCCATCGCCCTTGTGCTCGCGGTCCTGATAGCCCTCCCCTCTGTCATGTATTTTGTCGAGCACCCGGATTACCTGGTCGTCCCATATGAGATGAACGATAACGGCACGTTGGCGCCCATCGACGTCAATGACCCGGACCCCGACTTTACCCTGCTGATGTCCATGTTCCTGCTCCTTGGGCCGGCCTTCGGGCTGTCGCTCTTTTTCATAGGGTCTAACGTGCAGAGGTCGAGAGTCGTGGACACCGTCTACAAGATGGAGTCCGAGTTCGAGCTTGCGCTATTCCAGCTGGGCAACAGGATATCCGGGGGCACCCCGATTGAGATAGCCATAGAGAAGGCAAACGAGGACGTCAAGGATCTTGAGATTTCTAACCTCTTCGGCGTGACACTTAGCAACATGAGGAACATGGGGATGACCTTCGAGCAGGCGCTGCTGAATCCGAACACCGGCGCAGTGAGGTACTATCCCAGCAGGCTAATAAGGAACGTCATGAGGACGGTCACGGACACCGCCAAGAGAGGGGTCCAGTTCGCTTCCGAGTCGATGCTTACTGTCTCCAGGTATCTCAAGAGCGTCAGAGAGACTCAGGAGTACATGAGGACTCTTCTTTCGGAGACGACTAGCAGCATGCAGTTCCAGGCCTATGGGATGGCGCCCCTCGTGACTGGTCTCATAGTTGCCATGTCCCAGGTTATAATAGGTGTGCTGGTCTTCATAGGCAGGAGGCTGGACGAGTTCGGGTTCAGCGACACCTTCGGCATCGACCCCTCAAGCATACTGGGATCGACGAGCTCCATCACCCCTGCGATGTTCCAGCTCATAGTGGGCACTTACCTTATGGAGGTCATAATAATCCTTGCTATGTTCGTCACCAAGATAAACAGGGGGGACGACAGCTCGATGCAGTGGCTGCTGGCGGGGAAGATGCTAATAATCGCGATGATAGTCTATTCCATGGTCGCCATAGGAAGCTCTATGATGTTCGGCGGGATGATAGAGGGTGCCATGAGCACGCTCAGGACGTGATAATACTCCATTTAAATTTCAGAAAGAGCCCTATTATAATAATGAGGGGCGACCTTAGCTTCACGCAGGGAAACGTCGTGAGCATGATTCTCGTAATTGTCGTCTTCATGGTCCTCCTCGGCTTCGGGACGGGGACGATAGGCGGCCTCAATGACCTGAAGAAGTCCGTGTGCAACTTTGACGCGTCTCTTCCGTTCTGCGGGGAGCTGAACACGACGACGCAGGAGTTCCAGAACGCGAAGCTCTCGGTCTCGGCCCTTTCATGCGCCATAAACTCCGTATCGGCAAACGATCCCCTTATAGGCTGCGCGGATGGCTTCTCCGGAAACGGGGGGAAGGATGTGCCTGCGGCCGGGCTTCTCGGCCAGCTCACGGGCTTCGCCTCTACCGTGATAGAGGACGGCTACGAGATACATCAGGATGAGGTGAGCTGCCTTGGCTGCGGGAAGGACGAGAGGTGTGACGACAAGTGCTTCGACAAGCTGTGCGACGGCGGCGACATATACGGCTGCGAGGTTCAGCTCGCAGAGCTGGAAAAGGTCAGCGGAGTCAACCAGTGCATGTGCAGGGTCAAGATACCCACTCAGCCGCTTCTTTATTTTGATGACGCGGGCTATTCGTGGGACTGCGTCGTGACCACGACGAGCGATTCCGCAGGGAATGCAGACCTCGGAAGGGTCTTCGGCTCTAACGAGGAAGATGGGAAGGAGCAGTGCGAAAAGCTGATAAAGGACAGCGGCATCGAGAACAATGGCTACTATCTGAGCGGGAAGAAGGACGAGCTGGATGTGACGGTGAACAATTTCAGGCTTCCCCAGAAGCTTGAGGGAAGCAGCAGGTCTGAGGTCATGGATGTTGCAGAGGAGTCGATAGCGCAGATGGGAGACCCCAAGTACGTTGTCTACTACGAGATATTTCCGGAGGGCGAGGATTATTGGAACAGCTTCTCCGACTGGTACACCGACGCCGGGCAGGCGCTTTTCATAGCCCTGTGCGTCAGCCATGTACTCAAGCCAATAGGCGTTCTCGGAAGCGCGGCGAAGAATGCCGTGCTCAAGCCCATTTCAAGCCTCAAGAGCGCGACAGGGAAGACGAAGAGCGCCATAAGCTGGCTAGGAAGCAAGCTGGGAGGTTCGCTAAGCCTGGAAAAGGGCATGGTGACCAACTGGTGGACCAGGCGGGGCCTTGCAAGTTCGCTCGCAAAGGCCAACTTCAATAGCGAGGTTGTCGGCGTCTATACTTCGAGGTTCGGCAGGGAGGCCGTGAAGAATTACCTAGACGACGTCGTGAAGGCCGGTGTGGAACGAAACAGCGCCACATACACTGAGCTCCAGACGGTGTTCAACAACATGAACAGTCAGACGCCGCTTCTGGCAAAGGATACGCAGCTCCTTGCCAAGTACCTGCCGAAGGAGGCTAGCGAGTCCGTATTCAAGAGCCTTATCAAGAACGTGGACGCCAGGGAGGCCGCTTTCAAGTTCGCCGCGATGAACGGCATTGACATAGCGAGCTATTACGTGCTCAGGACGGACAGCGAGTTCGGAAAGTTCATAGAGCCGCATCCGCAGTCTCTCGTCCTTCAGAACACGATGAACGAGGAAGACCTGAGGACTTCCGGCGAGGAAGACGCATCGCTCTTCCTGAGGGAAATGGACATACCGAAGGCTGATAACGTGCTGTTCCCCAACGTGCAGAACGTCGTGGACCTGAAGAAGCCGGTACTCCTATCGAGGGAGGAGTGGCTCACCAATGACCGCATAAAACCTCTTGTCCTTACTTCCCCCTGCCGCGCCAACCTGAAGGTGTTCAACACGAAGGAGCCCGTCAGGTGCACGGTTTATTCCTACGACAAGGATGACCAGATGACGACGTGCGTCTCCCCGGACAAGGAAGGATTCATCGCGAATAAGGCGCCGAGCCAGAAATGCGGCACCCTCCAGTACAACATGGG
Source organism: uncultured archaeon (assembly GCA_964616715.1). GTDB lineage: Archaea > Aenigmatarchaeota > Aenigmatarchaeia > QMZP01 > JAFGSV01 > JAFGFG01. The sequence continues at coordinate 9,413 of CAZTRL010000037.1, forward strand.
GGATGAGTTCATGGACTTCTACGATGTGGACGGCAAGTCTCTTATGGACATAGAGTACGACTTCCTTCAGAACCAGATGGAGAAGACGACGGTCTTCAGGGGCGACACCACCATAAGCACTGACCCCGTCTGCTGCAAGCTTACGAGGAAGGTGATCGTCACAAGCGTGGACGAGTACAGCTGGATGCAGAGGAACAGCTGCAGCCTTGATTACTGGGAAAATGCAGGAAGCACCGAGTACAAGACGGCCGAGATACTGGATGAGGGCGACCCGGACTATTCCAGCTGCAGCCAGGAAAAGAAGCCGAAGTCCACGATAGACGCCACGGAGATATACGACCCCATAAACAGGATAACCCTTTACTATGACAAGGAAAGGCAGAGCATGGAGTATTATAGCGAAGAGGGCTCCTCCGAGATAAAGGACGTGCCCTTCATAAGCCTCGGAGTCATCGAGAATGGCAACTGCGAGTATGGCCCACCCCAGGCCAACGATTACAGGCCGGACTACGGCTTCAACGAGTCTGACAGCCTCACATGCATCGCTTCAAGGGTGAAGTACAAGGACCCCAGCTCCATACTTTCAGAAAGCTTCACGTGGATGAATTACAGGGTCTACGGGAAGAAGGACGAGCAGGACCCAAACAAGATGGACCTGAGCGTTCTTGAGATAGACTACATGGACGGCAAGGGCGGAAGCGATTACGACTACACCGGCATAGTGCTCAGGGACGAAAACCTGAACGGGAAGATAGACACGCTAGAGCATAATCTCTGGTCGATGCACACTGGGGGCAGCAGCATAGGGGCCTACATCGGCGTCCAGAAGAAAGGGGAGAGCTCCTTCGTTACAGACGACGCCGGGAAAGTGGTGGCTTACACGTTCAGCGGCATCTCAAAGGACGAGAACGGCGAATATGCTTCCGCGACATGCACTATCGATGCCGTCGCGGTGGAGCCCAACCTTGTGGACGTGGAAGGAGAGTACAACTACTGCTACCAGAAGGAGTACGGGACGACACTTGGCATAGCGACTACGATGGGCAGCTTCGCCGTGAGCGCAATCACGAAGGCCATAAAGACGACCAAGCTTGGAGGCTGGGCTTCCTGGGCGCTTGCCCTCGCGGCCGACTGTGGGATGGCCTACGCCCACTACAAGTGGAACTACAAGTGGCCGGGAACGAAGTAAGGGAAGCGTTAAATATAGGCCCGCTGAATTATTATTTATGGAGTTCACTCTCAGAACTATAATAGTGATGATAATACTGGTTGTCGCGTTCATGGTCTTCATGATGATAATCCTTGGCTGGGGGACGGAGGCGAACACGTGGTTCACCGACGTCTTCGGCAGCCTGAAGCTGAACTTCGTGAACAAGTGAGCGTGCAGTGTCCCGGTGGCCTTTGGCGGTCGCATATTTTTAAGTAGGCAAGGACAATAATTATATCATGAAGGGACTCTCTCTTACCCTCCAGATAGTGATAATAGCGATAGTCCTTCTTGTCACCGCGCTCGTCATACTAACCATATTCGGCTCCCAGATAGCGAAGATACTGGGCATAGTCGA
>CAZTRL010000038.1:0-10769 GCA_964616715.1 uncultured archaeon
ATGAGGAAGAAGGACATGGGCGAGCAGGAGCTTCTGGACACGTTCTACGACACGTGCAAGGAGAACGACGTCAAGACCAAGGACTTCTTCAAAGCGATGTACTCCGTCCTCATAGGCAAGGAATACGGACCGAGGCTCGCTCCATTCATTATAAGCATAGGAAGGGAAAGGGTCCTGAAGATACTCGATCAGCTCTGAGGCAGCTCGTGGAAGTTCTTGGCCTCGATGAAGAGCTGCCTCCCTGCAGGCGTCCTCCTCGCGACGCCGAACAGCGTCCCCCTGCCGCGCATCACATTTTCCCGCGAGACGGCGACCACCCTCCCGGTCCCGTCATCAAGGGTATGCCAGTGCTCGCCGCTTCTGTTGCTGCTGAAGAACGTGAGTTCCGCGCCCTCTATTATAACGTGCCTGTCGGCCCACCTCTCCGGCTGGGCTATTATGTGCATCACCCGGGCCACCGGAAGCGACGTCCTCCCCTTCGCGGGAATGGCCGCCGGTCGCGGCTCCGGGCTCTCATTTCTCACCGGAGGCGCGTAGAGAGTGGCAGGCCTTGAGAAGCGCACCCAGTCCACGTACTTTCCCAGAAGCTCCACGTCCTCCTTGAGGGAGCTTGAAGACCTCTTCTCCCTCTCCCTGACGTATGAGCCTATGTCGTTTTCCTCCTCCACCGCCCGCCTCAGCGAGGCGATGGTCCTGCCGGCCCTTAGAATCTTGAAGACCATGGGAGCACCCGAGAAACCATGCTTATCTATTGGTGCCGAATCTTAAAAACTGGAAGATGTTAAAAATAAAAAACTTCATGGCACAGAAAGATGAATGAGCGAAGTCTCGAACGTCATGAACAGGAAACTGAACGAAATCTACAAGCGCATGTGCAAGTGCGGGGAATACATGGACATGGTATACTCCGGGCTCGAAGGCATGGGCTGGTCGTACGATGACACCCTGTCCGGAAGCGGCAAGGACTTCTATTCAAAGAGGATAGACGGGACCAACATGACGACGGTCGTCGGAAGGAGCATACACATAAGGGACGGCAACGGAAAGAAGAAAGCGATAGACAACGTGCCCCACAGCGCGATATACAGCCTAGACTGCAATCTCTCGGAGATAGACAGCGTCGTCACGCTCATAAACGGCATGCTCTAATGCAACGCGATAGACTTTAACCGGGCATTGCTCCCAAGACGGCCCCCAGTTTGCCGGTTGTGGTGTCAGTAATCCCTTTCGCTCCTCGGGAGATTCCTGTCTATCACATACGTGATGACCTTGGCCAGCCCTATGGCCGCGACAAACGAGGCCGCGATTACGGCCCACTCAAACGCAGTCAGCGGGACCGCATGGAAGAGGCCCGCCAGCGGCGTGTAGAGTATCACCAGCTGCAGCAGCAGGGGGATGAGAATGGACCAGTTCAGGTACTTGTTCACGAACATGCCGACCCCCTCGTCAAACCTTATCGCCGCCACCCTTATGAAGTGAGAGAGCACCAGCCACGTGAATGTCATCGTCTGCGCAAGTATCAGGTCGCTTGTTATCTGGTACGTGGCCAGGAATATGATGAACATCATGACGACCTTCTTGACGCTGATACCGACCGTAAGGAATGTTATCCTCTTGTTTATGAGCTTCTCCTTTCTTCCTGTCGGCCTCTTGCCCATTATGTCCTTGTGAGGCGGGTCTATGCCAAGCGCCATGGCCGGGGCTATGTCCGTGACGAAATTGACCCACAGGAGCTGTATCGCCAGGAAGGGTATGAGCCCCATGAGCGATGAAACGAACACCACAAGCACCTCGGCGAGGTTTGCGGTGAGCAGGTAGTTGATCACCTTCCTTATGTTGGAGAATATGGTCCTTCCCTCCCTGATGCCCGCGACTATGGACCGGAGGTCGTCATCGAGTATGATCAGGTCCGCGGCCTCCTTGGCTATGTCGGAGCCTCTCTTTCCCATTGCGACGCCCACATCAGCCTTCTTCAGGGCAGGGACGTCATTGACGCCGTCGCCCGTGATTGCCACACGCCTCCCGTTCTCCTGGAGGGCGGCAACTATCTTCAGCTTGTCCTCAGGCGAAGTCCTGGCAAAGACGTTGCATCTCTCGACGCTCTTCATCAGCTCCTCCCTCGAAAGATCCTTGAACTCCTCCCAGCTTATCGTATTTATGTTTCTGAAGCCGCACTCGCGGGCTATGGCCTCCGCGGTGTGCACGTTGTCTCCGGTTATCATCTTCAGCTCAATCCCAGCGTCGTATACGGTGTTGACCACCTCCCTGATGCCCTTTTTCGGCGGGTCGTAGACTCCCACAAAGCCAAGGAAGACGTCGTCGGAAGAGAATGCTATGTTCCTGAGGGATTTCTCGGAGAAGCCCTTGAGCGCGCTCATTATAGAGTTCCTGTCCTTGCCAGAGATGCGGACGGCCTTCCCGTCCTTCATCATCTTCCCGCACCTGTCGAGAATGACCTCGGGGGCGCCCTTGGAATAGGCGACCACCCTGGCGCCGATCCTGTTGTGAGAGCGCGCGTACTTCTTCGCGGAAGAGAACGGTTCCATCCTTTCCGCCGGGAACTTCTTCCTGAGCTCTATTATGTCTGACCCTGCCTCGTTGAAGAAGTCTATCAGCGCTATGTCCAGCGCATCCCCCACAAATCCCTTGTCCGTGTCCTTTGCCTCGTTGCAGAGGAGGGAGCACCTCATGAACTCCTCCGAAGTCCTCTTGCTCATTGCCCCGAGAGTCGTCACATTGCCGTCGAAATACAGCCTGGAGACGCTCATCCTGTTCTCCGTTAGCGTCCCTGTCTTGTCGGTGCATATGGCATCCACGCTCCCCAGCGTCTCGAGAAGCGTCTTCCTCTTGACAAGGACGTTCTCCTTGGCCAGCTTCGACGAGCCCATGGCAAGGGAGAAAGTGACTATAGCCGGGAGGCCTTCTGGTATGGACCCTATTATGAGGGCCGAGCCAAGCATGAACAGGGAGAGTATGTGCTGGTCGTGGTAATAGAATATGGCAAGGGCGACGAGTATCAGCGAAAGGGCAACATAGGTAATCTTCTTGCTCGCCTCGTCGACCTCCTTTATGAAAAGCGACTCGTGCTGCGTGCTCAGGGACCTGGCAATCTTCCCTATCTCGGTATCCCTTCCGGTGGCGACGACGAGGCACGTAGCCTGGCCTGTGGCAACGAACGTGTTCATGAAGGCCATGTTCCGCCTTTCAGCAAGAGGGGCACTCTTGCCTATTGCAGCAACCTTTTTCAGCACGTGCTCGCTCTCCCCCGTGAGCATGGATTCGTCTATCTTCAGCTCGTTGCATTCGATTATCCTGCAGTCGGCCGGAACCTTGTCTCCCTCTTTCAGAAAGATGACATCCCCCGGAACGAGCTCCGAGGCATCAACCGTTAGCTTCCTTCCTCTCAGGACGACGGCCTCGGTCTTGAGCATGGACTTGAGGAGGCGGGCAGATTTCTCGGACTTGTAGTCCTGGTAGGCGCCGACAAAGGCGTTGACCAGCACGATGAAGGATATCACAATCCCGTCTATTGTCTGTTCCTCCCTGCCCAGATAAATCCCCGCTATCAGGGCCACGGCAGCCACGAAGACGAGCAACCAGGGGAGATAGCTCCTGAACTGCGACGCGAAAAGCCTGAAGAACGAGAGCTTCTTTTCTATCTGCACGGTGTTCATTCCGTACTTCTCCTGCCTGGCCCTGGCCTCGCTGTCGCTCAGCCCTGAAGGGCCAGACTTCAGTTCGGAAAAAGCCTCTTTCGTTCCCAGCCTGTAATATTCCATAAGAACGGCCACCAATATAGAATTGCAATTCATACCAAATAAAGCGTTCTTCCGTATCTGACGGCCTATCCAGAAGACCATCTCTTTGACAGAATGGGCCGGTCTTGCGCATTGCGAGAAAAGCCGGCTCCGCCATGGGCCCGAATAACGATTACGATTCAATGCCCCCGGAGGGATTCGAACCCTCGATCTTCGGCTGTCCTCTCTCACAGGCGGAATGCCTCGAATCTTCTAGCGCGAGACTAGAAGGCCGACGCCTTATCCAAGCTAGGCTACAGGGGCTTCTGTTGAATATTATCCGGAGCGTCTATTAATAATCCGGTTACGCCGCTCTGATTTTTAAACATTGCAGGAGAAATATAATCTCATGAGCAAGGCTGCGAAACATTCGAACGGTTCTCTACTACTATCGCTAGCCCTGCTCTTGCAGTAAGAGCTGTCATTGGCCCGCTGTTCTAAACTGCATTGAGTTCTGAGGTGATATAGGATGGAAACACATATCGTTACCGTGCATACGAGGGACCAAGTCGAGAGTGTAATCTCAGGCGTGGGTCTCATGCTCGGGGTGGACTACAACGAGTCCACCTTCGACAGAATATACAAAGACGTCGTGCAACTGGACACCCTAAACAAGGGCCCGGTTGCCGACTATCTCGTCCATTCGGTAAGAAAGAGGTACATGTAATCAAGATGAAACAATAAAAAAACCTGGAACGAAATGGTATTATGGCAGAGGCAAGGGTAGACTTCGGAAAGATTGAGAGGAAGTGGCAGCAGAGATGGGAGAAGGCTGGCATATTCAAGGCCCGTGAAGACAGCGAAAAGAAGAAGTACTACGTTCTGGAGATGTTCCCCTACCCGAGCGCCTCCGGCCTGCACATGGGCCACATAAGAAACTACTCCATGGGCGACTGCGTCGCCCGCTACAAGAGGATGAAGGGCTTCAACGTGCTCTACCCGATGGGCTACGACGCCTTCGGCCTCCCCGCGGAGAACGCCGCCATAAAGCACAAGACGCATCCCAGGAAGTACACCGAGAGCGCCATAGAGGGCATAAAGAAGAACCAGAAGGCCCTGGGACTCTCATACGACTGGGGAAGGGAGATAGCCACGTGCTATCCCGAGTACTACAGATGGAACCAGTGGTTCTTCCTCAAGGCGCTCGAAAAGGGGCTCGCATACAAGAAGGAGGCCCCGGTCAACTGGTGCCCCGGATGCGGGACGGTCCTCGCCAACGAGCAGGTAGAGGACGGCAGGTGCTGGAGATGCAAGAGCGAGGTCGAGGAGAAGATGATAGACCAGTGGTTCTTCAAGATAACCGACTACGCGGACGAGCTCCTGGACGGGCTCGGCAAGCTTCCCGGCTGGCCGGAGAAGATAAAGCTCATGCAGGAGAACTGGATAGGGAAATCCCACGGGGTGGACATACACTTCAAGCTCGAGGGAGATGGAAGGACCCTCCCGACATTCACGACGAGGTGCGACACGATATTCAGCGTCACCTTCCTCGCGATAGCGCCGGAGCATCCGATGATACCGGAGCTCGTGAAGGGCACCGGAAAGGAGAAGGAGGTCGCAGACTTCATAAGGAAGGCCAAGAAGGAGAGCATCGTCGACAGGACCAACGAGGAGAAGGAGAAGGAAGGAGTGTTCACGGGGAGACATGCCATAAACCCGGTCAACGGGGAGAAGGTCCCCATATACGCCGCAAACTTCGCGCTCATGTACGGGAGCGGCATGGTGATGTGCGACGCGCACGACAAGAGGGACTTCAGGTTCGCCAGGAAGTACAAGATACCGCTCAAGTTCGTCATAAGCAGGGACGGAAAGCCCATAGACCCGAAGGACCACGACGACGCGTTCACCGATGACGGAGTGTTATTCAACTCCGGAGAGTTCAGCGGCATGGGAAACAGGGAGGCGCTCCCAAAGATGGCCGAGTGGCTCGAGAAGAAAAAGATGGGGAAGCGCGTTGTCAACTACAAGCTGCGCGACTGGGGGATATCCAGGCAGAGGTACTGGGGGACGCCGATACCCGTGGTGTACTGCGAAAAGTGCGGGACGGTCCCGGTGCCCGAGAAGGACCTGCCCGTGGAGCTCCCGACGGACATCAAGTTCACGGGGAAGGGCAACCCTCTCGCATCCCACAAGGGCTTCGTGAACGCCAAGTGCCCGAAGTGCAAAGGCCCTGCAAAGAGGGAGACGGACACCATGGACACGTTCGTCGACTCGTCGTGGTACTTCCTGCGCTACTGCAACCCCAAGTCGAAGAGTATGTTCGATGATAAGAGCGTGAAGCACTGGATGCCTGTGGACCAGTACATAGGCGGCGCCGAGCATGCGGTCATGCACCTGCTCTACGCGAGGTTCTTCACGAGGGTCCTGCGCGACCTCGGCCTGCTGAAGTTCGACGAGCCGTTCACTAACCTGTTCAACCAGGGAATAGTCTACAAGGACGGGCACAAGATGAGCAAGTCCTTCGGCAACGTGGTGACCCAGGAGGAGATATCGAGGAAGTACGGGATAGACACGGCGAGGGTGTTCCTGCTTTTCGTCGCGAGCCCCGAGAGCCAGATGGAGTGGAGCGACAAGGGCGTCCAGGGCTCGTACAGGTTCATAAGGAGGCTCTACAGCCTCGTCAGGGAGAACGCGGGAAAGGCAAAGCGCGGGAAGTACACGGCAAGGAGCATCAGGGACAGGATACTGGAGGCGAAGATCGCGGTGATGATTGACAAGGTCAGCTCCCAGATAGAGGGCTTCCAGTTCAACCTGGCGATAGCGAGCGCCATGGACTTTTCCGGCTACCTCCAGGGGTACCTGAAGTCCGGGAGCGTCAACGGGCCGCTCCTCGGTGAGGCACTGAGGACACTCCTGCAGGCCATGTCGCCTTTCGCCCCTCATCTCTCGGAGGAGCTCTGGGAAGCCGTGGGTATGAAGGGCTTCGTTTCCGCGTCGAAGTGGCCGGAGAAGAGGAAGGCGGACAGGAAGGCCATGGAGATAGAGGAGATAGCTTCACGGCTCCAGGAGGACATAGGCAATGTAATCAAGCTCACGGGAATCACGCCGAAGGGCATAAGGATAATAGTCTCGCATGAATGGAAGTATGCGCTTCTGAAGAAGCTCGCCGCGGAAACAAAGAAGACGAGGAACCCCGGCGAGGCAATGAAGGCCCTCATGTCGGACAGCGCGCTCAGACAGCACGGGAAGGAAATATCGAAGCTGGTGCCAACGCTCATCAAGAACCCAGAAAGGATAAGAGCGCCCTCGCTGACGGCGAAGGAGGAGCTCTCCGTGATAGAGGAGCTCGCCCCGCCCATAGGCGAGGAGCTATCATGCAGGGTCAGCGTTGAGCTGGCAGAGAAGTCTGATTCCCAGAAGGCCAGGCAGTCCATGCCAGGCAAGCCCGGCATAGAGGTCTCATGAGGGCCTCTTCCTAAACCTTCTGAGGAAGGACGCTATTAGTCCCTCCTCCCACTCACCCCTGCTTATGCCAACGACGCCGAGCAGTATGAACCATATGCCTAGCCACCTGAACGGGGGCACGTACTCGCCCAGAATGAGCACGGAGAGTATCACAGGCGCCACTATCGAGAGCGCGGAGACCGTCGGGGCTACGTATGAGACCCTCTCGGCGTAAAGCGCCCTCTGCAGGTAGAAGAACCCGGTAACGCCCATCGCAAGCGAGATCCAGGAAAGCGGGCTCATCAGGACGCCTGCCACCATCCCCCAGCCGAAATCGATATCCTCCATGACTATGTGGACAAGGAATCCCGACACCCCTATGAGGATGCCGCTCGCCATGGCATCCTGAAGCTTCAGGCTGATAGCAACATCACCCCCACTATTATGAATATTATATGTATCCACTTGGTCCCGATACTCTCCCCGAAGAATATCCAGCCGGCAAGCACCGGTATGAGCATCGAGACCGCAATCATGGGCTGGACCACGGTTATGCTCGCGAACGTGAGGGCTCCGAGGTAGACCAAGATGCCCGCCAAGCCCACGAGTATCGACGAGAGCCACGCCCTGTCCTTCAGCAGCACCGCAATAGAGAAGCCGCGCATGTCATTCAGCCTGTACTTCTGAATGGCGGTCGTTATGCCGAAAAGCATGGCCGCGACGATGGAGAGGAAGAAGCCGGGACCCAGCATAAGTCTATTATAGTAAGCTACAACTTATATATTCTTATGAACAAACTGGCGCTACTGCTGCCGGCGAGCATCGTGCTGCTCCTCGTGCTGCTGCAGCAGTGGGTCGGGATAGACAATGTAGGATTGGTCCTTCTGAGTATGAACCCCGTGTACGTCCCCATAGCGATAGCCCTGCCGTTCGTCACGATAGGCGTCTACGGCTTCAGGTGGAGGATGCTGCTGAGGAGCGTGGGCGTAGAGGCGAAGATGGGAGTCGTGTTCAAGTATGCCCTCATCGGCATGGTCTTCAACAACCTGACGCCCATGATGAGGTTCGGAGGGGAACCGGTGAAGGGATACCTCCTGGCAGACCAGGTTTCGGCACCCAAGAAGAGGGTATTCGCGAGTATCTTCGTGGACTCTACGATAACACTGGTGTCGCTCCTCGGGATAATATACTTCGCCATAATAGGCCTGATGGCATTCAACGTGTTCAACGCGACCATGACATGGGTCATACTCCTGTTCATATTCATCCCCGTAGGCGTTGGGGGCTACGTCCTTTACAACAAGAAGCTTCTCGTATCCTTCGCTGAGGGTATATCCAAGATCACAGGGAAGCTCCGGCCGGGATACGGAAAGAACCTCACCAAGGACATAATGAAGTTCCGGGAGATAATGAAGGAGTCCACCAAGAGGAGGGGCATACTCGCAAAGAGCGTCGGGCTAGCATTCATCGAGAGGGGACTGGAGATAACGGCGCTCTACGTCATATTCCTCTCGCTAGGGGTGGACATAAGCATATTCTCGTGCACGCTCGTCATGGGCGTAGGCATACTCGCCGGCAGCCTGCCGCTGCTCCCTGGCGGCCTCGTGGCATACGAGTCGTCGAGCATATTCGTCCTGGGTCTGCTCGGGGTGCCCACTGTCACCGCGACGAGCGCGATACTCTTCTGGAGATTCGCAAGTTACTGGCTCATGACATTCGTAGGGCTCTTGGCGTCATGGATGTACGGCGTGAAGTTCACGCGCGGCAGGCGCAACACTTTTAAATTAGGCGCTTAAAGAATAATCTCATGAAAAACGGCGACTGGGTAAGGATACACTTCCTCGGCAAGATCAAGGCCACCGGCGACGTGTTCGACGCGAGCAGGGAGGCCGACGCCAAGGAGCACGGCGTATATGAAGAGGAGAAGAAGTACGGCCCGTCGCTAGTCATACTCGGCGCGGGGACCATGATGGCCGGCGTCGAGAAGCAGCTCCTCGGGATGAAGGTCGGCGAGAAGAGGTCGTTCGACGTCGCGCCAAAGGAAGGTGCAGGCCCCAGGAAGCCCGAGCTCATAAGGGTGCTTCCCGCCTCCAAGTTCATGGCCAAGGGTATGAACCCGTTCCCGGGGATGTGGGTCAACATAGACAACCGCAACTGCAAGGTCATATCCGTCACAAGCGGAAGGGTGAGGGTGGACTTCAACCACCCCCTCGCGGGAAAGGAGCTCTCATACGAGGTCGAGATAACGAGCGAGATAACCGACAAGAAGGAGAGGATAAAGGCGCTCCTCGACTACTACGGGCTCACGGGAAGCGTCGATGCGACCACAGGCAAGAACGTGGTCACGCTCGACAAGGACAACCCGTTCATGAGAAGGATAATAGAGGACACCCTCAAGAAGTGGGGGGACACGGGCCCGGTCGAGTTCAAGTCCAAGGCCGAGCCCAAGCCCGCCGCAAAAGAGAAGACCGCTGAAGACGCCAAAGAGAAGCCGGATTCTGAAAAGAAGTCGTGATTCGGTATCCGGTGCACTGTTTCTTCTGCTCCAGCCTAACAAAACGCAAAGAAATATTAACCATGCTAGAGCAAGACTAATAATGGGCGCCGGAAAAGTGCTGCCGATACTAATCATACTCCTCGCCGTCACTTCCGTGGGCGCGGCCGTCGTCTTCCTATTCCCCTACCCGCCGCTGCAGCCGCCAAGGGCAGATGACACCGGCTTCACGAATGCCGGAATAAAAGATGTCGTCTCCGCGAACAACCGCTTCGCCTTCGAGTTCTACTCCGAACTCGACAGGACCGAGAAGGGTAACATGTTCTACTCCCCATACAGCATCTCTGCGGCCCTTGCAATGACATACGAGGGTGCCAGAGGACAGACTGCAGAGGAGATGCAGTCGGTCTTCCACTTCCCGGAAGAGAATATACTGAGGCCCAACTTCGCCGCAATCTACAACGGCATCAATGAGGGCATAGGCGATTACGACCTAAGGACAGGGAACGCTCTGTGGATACAGAAGGACTATCCAGTCCTCGAGGACTACACGGGAACGGTAGAGAGGTACTACGGCGGGAAGGCCGCCAACCTTGACTTTGCGGGTGAGACAGAAGAGTCCAGACAGACAATAAACAGATTCATAGAGGAACAGACCAATTACAAGATCAAGGACCTCATCCCCCCGGGAAGCATCAATCCCATGACGAGGCTGGTCTTGACCAACGCCATATACTTCAAGGGGACGTGGGAATGGCAGTTCGACGCGTCACGCACACATGACTGGGACTTCAGGGTAACACCAGACGAGACGGTGAAGGTCCAGATGATGTCGATGGAAAACGACAAGGCGAAGTTCAACTACGCGGACACAGGAGACGTGCAGATACTGGAGCTTCCATACAAGGGGGACAACATATCCATGCTAATACTGCTCCCTGCCGAGGACCTCGGGTCCATCGAGGCCAGCCTGGCGGCGGAGACGCTCGATGAGTGGAAGTCCCAGATGGAAGAGACGAAGATGGACTCGGTATACCTGCCAAAGTTCGAGTTCGACACGAAATACTTCATGAACGACGCGCTGAGCGCGATGG
>CAZTRL010000039.1:0-10708 GCA_964616715.1 uncultured archaeon
GAATGCGCCGGCCGGGATTTGAACCCGGGTCGCAGGCTTGGGAAGCCCGTATCCTGCCAGGCTAGACTACCGGCGCTTTTATAGAAATCTAATCTGTTAAGCTTAAATAAGCGAATCATTATTGTTCTTCTCATGAAGACCATAGGCCTTGTTTCTGAGGACATGACTTACGAGTCCGTTGTGATGCTGAAGGCCGCACTGGAGAAGTACGCCGACGTCAGATTGATAGACATAAGCAAGCTGCGGCTCGCGGCCTTCCCCAAGAAGTGGGACGTGTTCTATCCTGGTCTGCGCCTGAGCACTCTGGACCGGGTGGTCTTCAGGGCGTGCCTCAAGCCGCCCACGCTCTTCGATTTCAGGCTCACTGTGGCCGAGCATTTGGAGGGCATGGGAATAGACGTCATAAACTCCTCCAAGGCCACGAGGATATGCAGGAACAAGTTCAGCGCCATACAGGTCCTTCAGAGGCACGGCATACCCACACCCAAGACCAGGCTGGCTCTCACGCCCGGCGCGGCGATGCGTTCGATAAAGAAGATGAAGAAGCCTGTGATAATAAAGCTCCTATGCGGCTCCCACGGCAAGGGCGTCATGAAGATATGCAGCAACGTCGAGGCCGAGTCGGTGATAGACGCCCTTTGGGTCCTGGGAGAGACCATATACTTCCAGGAGTACATAGAGACTGAGGGAAAGGACATAAGGGCCTTCGTCGTGGGCGGCGAGGTCGTGGCCGCCATGGAGAGGTCGGCGAGGCCCGGAGACTTCCGTTCCAACATAAACCGCGGGGGGAAGGGAAAGCTTTTCGAGCTTGACAGCAAGCTGGAGAGGCTGGCTCTGAAGTCGGCGAAGGTCGTGGGTGCCGAGATAGCCGGCGTCGACATAACCCTCAACGGCAGGCCCAAGGTCCTCGAGGTCAACATAAACCCGGGCCTCAAGATAAGCAGGATAACAAAGACCGATGTCGCTGACAGGATGGCGAGATACATCGTGGAGAAGGATTGAAAACCAACACGAAAAACCGTGTCAAAAGCGTGACGTGAAAAGGACTTCACGTGACTGAAGAGAGATTACTTCTTCTTCTTTGCCGCCTTTTTCTTGGCCATCCGAATCACCTCTTAGAACGGAAAAATGTTCCGCAAATATAATTTGTCAATCCTGCTTAAATAATGCGCTAGGAATGCCCGGGAAACATGAGCGCTGAGAGAGGGATTTGAACCCTCGTGAGGCGGACCTCACACGGTTAGCAACCGTGCGCCTTTAACCTGACTCGGCCATCTCAGCTTTTCGTTGTTAGTATGTGGTTTTTGTCTTTTTAAAACCTTCCACTTCGGCCGTCTTTTGCCGTCGACCGGATTAAGATTTAAATAACTTGAATCGCAATAACAATTGACCAAAATCAAGGAGGTTACAAATATGGCAATTCAGGTTTCAAGCATTTCGGACACTTACGCAAAGGACGTCTTCACCGACAAGGGATTCTTCTGCGGCAAGGTCGAGGACGTCGAGTGCGACCTCAAGAGGTTCAAGATAAGGTCCATAGTCATAAGGGCGATAAAGGGGTCTTACCTTAGCAGGATGCTTGGCGACAAGAAGGGTGTGGTCATACCGTTCCCCATGGTCCATGCTGTAGGCGACATAATTCTCATAAAGCACATCTCGCCCCCGGCGGGCGACGAAGCCCCGGCCTCCGACATGCAGCCGGAGCCGGCAGAGATGGCCGAGTGATTGCGCGGCGCCCTTTGGTTGTGCGGGCCCTTTAGTGTTATTTATTACGCCTTTGGCAATTCCATACTATGACTTTGGAGGTTGGTGTTTTCCTTGGAAACCCTCAAGCTGAGTGACGTTCTGGACAAACCCGGAGTCCGCCGCAGGGTTGTGGAATCCATGAGGCGGGGGGATGTGATTGTCTATCCCACGGACACCATATACGGCATCGGCTGCGACGCGGGAAATCCCGCGTCGGTTGGCAGGATACGCAGGGCCAAGGGCAGGGACGCGGCGAGGCATTTCTCCGTCATAGCGCCGGGCAAGGAGTGGATATGGGAGAACGCGCGCCTTTCCAAGCTGAACCGTGACCTCGCCGACCGGCTGCTTCCCGGGCCTTACACTCTCATAGTGAGGGCCGGGAGGAGTGCGCCGAGGCCCGTGGTCTCGCCTGAGGGAACCCTGGGCGTGCGCCTGCCGAGGCATCCCTTCACCGATGTTGTCTCAGAGGCCGGCGTGCCGTTCGTGACGACTTCCGTGAACGTTTCCGGCGACGCTCCGGCGGCATCGCTGTCAGAGGTTCCCGCTTCCATGGAGAAGTCGGTTGACATCGCTGTAGATGCCGGCAGGATAGAAGGCCGGGCATCAAGGATATTCGACTTTACGACGGACGATATAAAGGCAGTCAGGCGCAGGTGACTACTTACTCCCGTTCGTGTTGGCCGCCAGTTTCTCCAGTATGACGACTGAGAGCAACCCGGCGGCCCCGGAGAGCACGACCATCATGGGCTCGAACTGGTTCGCAATGACATTGTTGAACGGCAGCCTGAGAGCACCCAGCATCAGGCCGACAAGAAAGGACATCGTCACGGGCTTGTGTTTCTTGAGCAGATATCCAAGCACCCTGGCCATCCCGAACAGTCCCATTAACGCCCCTGCCATGAAGACGGCTAACACGGCGATGTCCGCCGAATGGAGCGCCGCCAGCATGTACTCGTACTGGCCGAGGAAGAACAGTATGAAGGCCCCAGATATGCCCGGGAGGAGCATGGCGCATATGGCGACCATCCCGGAGAAGAATATGACGGGAAGGTCGTGGCTCGGCTGCACCCCTCCCATTTCGACGAAGAGGAACGCGAAGATGAAGCCTATCAGGGCCGCGGACACTGTCCGGTAGTCCAGGTTGCTGACGTGCCTGTAGACGAACCCCGCGGATGCCAGTATGAGGCCGAAGAAGAAGGCGTAGGTGTTGGACGGGTAGCTCTGCATGAAGAAAGTTATGACGTTTGACATGAGGAGGAACGCTGTGCCTATCCCTATGACCAGAGGGGCCAGGAACTTCCAGTCTATCTGCAAGAAGCTCTTTCTGGAACCCTTGGCATCGCCTTTCAGAAGGAGCATGGCGGGCCTCGGGTTTATGCTCCTTATCGCGAATATGAGCCTCTCGTATATTCCGGTTATGAGCGCCACCGTGCCTCCGGATACCCCCGGCACTATGTCTGCCATCCCCATGAAGAGCCCCCGGAGGAATATGAGTAAGGTTTGTTTCATAATATCTCTAATTGCCCCCTGTATTAATAACCTCTTCTTAAGGCTGGTTTCCTATGTGGGAGAGCATCTGCTCTGCGGGGACGCGCCACGGGTGGGGATACTGGTATGGCACGTAGCCGGACTTTTGAGTGTTTAAATGATAATCTCTGTCTATATTCAAAAGATATCCCGGAGTGTCTGCGTTATTATTTCTAGTATTCCAATCTACCAAAAAAGGTGCGGTCGAAGTATATAGCCCGTGCGTCCACGAGGGCGACTGGTCGGCCAGGCTGGCGTCGAACCTCAGTATCTGCCAGCCGTCGTGGCAGTCCCACGCGTCTGCCGCCCTCGAGCAGGAGTATATGACGACGAAGTTCCTGGCGGCCGAAGTCTTCTCCTGCGAGAGGCCGAAGTCAGAGGCGTCAAGCGGGAGCTGCGCTGACACGCTCCCGTTGAGCCAGTCGCTTCCCATGGCCTTTCCGCTGAGCTCGAACTTCTCCCACTGGCTTCCGTCGCAGCTTATGTAACCATATCTGTAGACTGCGAAGTCGGAGGTGGCGATCGACATCTCACTCGTCCCGCCCGGCGTGAGGACGAAACCGGCGCTGTTCATGTGGTAGGAACCCAGTGGCTCCGCAAACCCCTGGTACGTGGAATGCGAGACTGAGCGGGCAGGGGAGCTGACATTAGAGTGATTGCCACGAATGCCAATGCGCACAGCAGCCTGACACCCATGAGAGATAGTTGGGCATGAAGCTTAAAATTGCTACGGACCTCAAACATTTAAAAATAACACATGCATTATACTTAGTCAAGGCGATTGGCATGCTTGCAAGGGTGCTGAATTTCAGGCAGGGAAGGCATACGCAGAAGACAAACCAGCTTCTGCTGTCCGTAAAAGACGTCACAAGCAGGAAGGCCGTGGTCCCCTTCGTCGGTAAGAAGGTAATCTGGAAGACCAAGTCCGGCAGGGAGATAGTTGGCAAGGTCGCAGGCCCCCACGGAAACAGCGGCGTGATGAGAGCCAGGTTCTCAAAGGGCGTCTCCGGCGAGGTTCTCGGAAAGGACCTCGAGATAAAGAGTTAGGCACCTTCTTAAACCGCGACCCTCTATTGATTCTTATGCCATCTGTTACCGAGGGGAGCGCAAGCTTCCGTGTGCCCGATACGAAGGTGACCAGGAAGTCGGAAGCCTTCTACAACCCCGATATGCGGCACCAGAGGGACGTCACTGTGGCCGCCCTCTCCGTCTTCTCGAAATTGAAGGGTCGTGGCATTGCCGTCTGCGACCCCCTCGCGGGGACAGGCGTGCGCACCATGAGGATTGCTGCAGAGGTCCCCGGTGTGGAAAGCATAGCGTCTAACGATTCGAGCGCGAGCGCCCTGAAGGTCCTGCGCTCCAACGTCTCGCGGATTAAGGGCGCGAAGGCGGATGTCGCCGTCAGCGGCTCCGACGCGGTCTCGCTCATGCACGGGGCTCCGGGTGCATTCGACTACGTGGACATAGACCCTTTCGGCTCTCCGGTACGTTTCCTCCAGGCCGCGGCGGCCTCGCTCAGGCACGGCTCGATGCTGGGCGTCACGGCCACGGACACGGGAGCACTGTGCGGGACCTTCCCGTCGAGATGCCTGTCCAGGTACGGCATCGTCAACACAAAGACGGATTTCTTCAAGGAGACCGGCGTGAGGGTGCTGATAACTTCCGTCATGCTCGAGCTTGCGAGGCGTGACATGGCTTTCGTTCCTGTCTACTGCCATGCCAACCACTACTTCAGGGTGATTGGGCTCGTGGAGAGGAAGAAGAGCCGGGTGAGCTCGAATTTCTCCAAGGTAGGGATGGTATCATACTGCCCCTCGTGCTTGTGGCGGTCTCGCGGTGCGGAGGGGAAGTGTCCCGAGTGCGGCAAGCCTGCGAGGATTATAGGGCCGCTGTGGACGGGAAGCATCGGGGACAACGGCTTCTGCAGGAAGATGCTGGATGAGATGGAGTCGCGCGGTTTTCCGGGGACGGGTGAGGTGCGGTCTGCAGTTTCGGAGCTCGGACACCCCTTCTACTACGACCTTCACAGGCTCTTTCGCGCCCAGAGGAAGATCCCAAAGAAGACGGATGATGTCATATCGTCATTGGAAGGCACCGGTTTCAGGGCTTCAAGGACCCATCTTTGCCCGACCGGGATAATCACTGATTCTCCCCACCGGGCTCTTGTTCGGCTTCTGTGACCTTGCCGGGCTTTCCCCGGAGCGCCTTGTCGTAGAGCTTAGCCGACTGCTGCTCCTCGAGCATCTCCTCGAGGGTCGCCTCGGATGTGGTCACGGTCTTCATTCCGTACTTCTCCTTGCACCAGTTGAGGAAGTTGTTCAGGTAGTCCCTGCACGTGATGATGTAGTTCTCCCTCATCTTGCCGTAGAACAGATAGTTGTAGAGGAGCCACACATACTTCATGTACCAGTTGTTGGGATCGAAGCTGGTGTTCACCTCGCCGTAGAGCTCCAGGCTGAAGTCGCCGTCCTGCTTGGCCTTGGAGACGTATCCGAGCGCCCTTATCGTGAATATGAGATTCGTGAACCTGCTGACCTCCTTCTTCACCAGCCACTCGTCGTAGTACCTTATCGGGTCCCCCGTGTAGTCCCAGAGGAGCTTCTTCTCATAGCACCTGGTAGTGGAGACGTCGAACTGGAACCTTAGCGTCTTCCGGAAGTTTTTCAGAAAGCCTATGGAGTCCGGCCCCTTGTAGTACAGCCAGCTTAGCCTTCTCGGCACCAGGCACTCGTCGATTATGACAAGCTTACCCATACTGCTCCCTCAGGTCCTTGAAGTATCCCTCCAGCTGGTCCTGAAGCATGGCAAGGAGCCTCCTGCCCTCGAGTATGTAGTCCCTTCTCTTGTTGTGGTAGAATCCCCTGTGCCAGAACACCCTCATCATCTCGTAGAATACCGTCCTCTGCCACAGCGTGTCCTGCGGGTACTCGGTCCTCAGGAGGGGCCTTATGGTTATGCTGGCCTTCCCGGTCTTCTCGTTTCCCTCGCCCTTCACGTCGAACCTGATGAAGTAGTATGAGAACTTGTCGAGGTTCCTGTGCAGGAAGAACCTGACGTTGAACTTCTCCTTGTCGGCGCCCTTGCCCCAGTCGTATATCTCCTCATGCATGTCGGCGTCCGTGACGTTGAACACGGACTTGATTATCTGCCTCGTCTTCGGATAAAGCTTGACGGGGTTAGGGCCCACGTAGCTTGTTATGGAACGCGGGGAGCCTTTCGCTGTACCCTTCGGAGGATATATCTCCTCCTCAATCATCAGCTTCATCCTTGCGAGCACCGGCATGCGCCACCATCCCCCTGATTTATTAATTTGGGTATGGATTATTAAATATGTTCGGAATAGTCGGCATAGTGGTCGGCGTGCTGATGCTTCTTTTCGGCGCATTCTGCGTGTTCTTCTTCCCGAGCTCGCATATACACCAGCAGCAGGAGCTCGCGATGGGTGGAGTCATAATAGGCATCGTATCCCTCCTGATAGGCGCGGCGCTCGTTTTCTGGTAAGTCCCGGTTCTAAAACATTTTATTGCTTTCCTCCAAATAGTCTATATGGCCGGAGACGTCGAAGTAGAGGTGAACACGCTAACTAGGACGAACGAGCCGAAGCTTCTCATGAAGGACTGGCTCGTTGAGTGGAGCGGCGGGAAAAGCAAGGGGATAGTCAACGGCGGCGAGGCCATATGCAACCAGCCCCCTGACCAGCAGATAATGCTCAACGCCACCACGCCGCTTGGCCACGGCAACCTCCTCTACATGGTCCTCACCTACACCATGCCAAAGATGCACTACAACCTGGCCAAGGTCGACGAGCACCTGGCGGCTTCTCCCGCCTATCCCGAGATGTACGGCAGGATAATCGCAAAGAAGAGGGAGCTCGAGGGCTTCATAAAGGGAGGCTTGGCGTCCGCCGCCCAGGCCGTCGCCGACTATGAGCTCCTAAAGCACGATGAGAGGAAGTACAGGGAGGTGCTCGACTACTTCGAGGAGGGCAGGAAGGACGAGCATGTCCTCAGGTCGCTCTTCATAGACAGGATCGATGCCCACACGGGCGAGGGCTACTCCATGATATCGATGACGAAGAGGTGGCCAACGATAATCACGGACTTCATAAGGCTTTCGACGATTGGCAAGGATGAAAGGAAGGCAACGGGGAATATAAAGAAGGCTTTGTCGATTTCAGAGGCAGAGGCGACGGTCCTCAAGACCAAGAACCAGGTCTTCGAGGAGTGGAAGAAGATATTCTTCCCTGACATAAGGGACAGGTACGCAAGGGTGAGGACGCTTGTGGACGCGAGGAGGAAGTCCATAGACGAGTACAGGGAGTGGCTCAAGCCCCACGTCTCGAGCCTCAAGATGATGAAGGACACTCTCGAGGTGAACCCGTCATCCGTCTTCACCATGGCGATTCAGCCCTGGCACAAGCCCGATTCCCTCTACTTCGTCCGCGTGTTCATGTGGAAGATGCTCACCCCGGAGGAGGTTGGAAAGCCCGGCTTCGTAGAGGGGGAGATGAACCCCTACGATGACTTCGTCAAGAGAAAGATCCCGGAGCTGGAGAAGAACTACGAGGTCAAGATAGTCGAGACCATGGCGGACAAGAAGAAGGCCCTGAAGGAAGGTCTCGAGAACCCGGGGAAGAGGGTGCTGGGCGACGACGACGTAATAGTCATCGAGGAGAGGCTGAAGAATTGGACCAAGCAGGAGCAGATATACGAGAGCAATGCCAAGCTCGACCTGAGCAGGTACTACTACGCATTCTACGACCTCGACATAGTGAGCCCCCTGTTCAAGATGGAGGGGGGAAAGGAGGAGATAGACGACTGGAACTGCCTGCTGACACCCTACCTCGTCTCCCAGAACGTCATACTCCTCATGCTCCTGGAGC
Organism: uncultured archaeon; assembly: GCA_964616715.1. Taxonomy (GTDB): domain Archaea; phylum Aenigmatarchaeota; class Aenigmatarchaeia; order QMZP01; family JAFGSV01; genus JAFGFG01. The sequence goes on from CAZTRL010000039.1 coordinate 8,156, forward strand.
TTGAGGCCAGGGAGCGCTGGCTGAACAAGTACGTCAAGGAGCTCATAGGGGTGCGGGAGGTCGAGGACAAGATAAGGGAAGAGGTGATGAAGAGGTATCCGGACCTCGACCCGAAGAAGGACGAGAAGGCCAAGAGGGGCGTTTTCGCGACGATAAAGGCTCCCTACGTGAAGATAGCCAGGAAGGAGAACGCGATAGAGAAGTCCATGCACGACTGGGTGTTCCGCAACAAGCTGACCCTCATAAAGCCGCTCAAGTACTTCATGAGGGTGGGGCCTTACGAGACCCTCACCTCAGAGAGGCTCTCGAAGATGTACGGCAGGTACATGGGCGGCGGCTTCACGGACCCCCTCATAAAGTACATAAAGACGCAGTTCGGCAAGCTCTCCGGCCTCCAGCCGCCGTGAGAATTCTGGTGTTTTCATGCCTTTCAAGGTGGGAGTTACAACGGGTCTGTATTACATTGCGCACGATGTCAGCCTCGCAAGCACCGTGAAGAAGATAGGCTACACGCTCACCAGGGGAGCCGACGTCGTCGAGATATCCGGCGACACGCCCCACGAGATAACCGAGACAGAAGGCACGGAGATCAGGAACGTCTCGAAGAACCAGGGACTCGACACGCTGTTCCACGGCAGTCTCACCGTCCCCATGTGCATGCCTGAGAGGACAGACTGGAGGGACGCCCAGGACCACATGGAAAAGTCCGTGCGCTCCGCGGTAAACGGCGGCTGCAAGTACGTCCTCTTCCATGCATGCCTCCACTTCTGGGTGGAACTCCTCACATATACCGGTACAAAGCTCACGATAACGATGTGCGACCACGCCGGGAACTTTGTCTCGGAGATGCTCTACGAGAACAAGAGGCTCAGGAAGTGGTTCGTCGCTAACATGAGAAACCTCGGCGACATACAGTACCAGGGGATGATACTCACCGAGGACGAGATATCGGATGCCCAGTTCAAGGCCCACGGCCAGATGAGGGCGTGGCAGCAGAGCAAGACGGAGAGGGACATAAGCGACCTTGCGGGAAAGATGGGAATCGATGAAATCCAGAGGAAAAGGGAGCTCGGCAAGCCGCTCACCCAGGAAGAAATCAGAAGGCTTTCGGATTTCCAGAACGAGGTCGAGGTCATAAGGCAGAAGGTCGGCGGCGAGTCCGGCCAGATGGAGGCAAAGCTTCACAGGGAGTACATAGACAGGGCGATTGAGCAGAAGCTCGCACGGCCCAAGTACGAGGACAGGCGCTGGAGGATAGACACCTACGGGAGGCTCGTGGACGCCTACAAGATAATGGGCCACTACCTGTTCTTCACGAAGGACCCGCAGTGGATGTCCATGGCCGACGTCTATGCCGACGTCCTCAACAAGTACAAGATAAACTACGAGAGCGACGACTGGCTCATGCGCACGTGGGACAAGGCCGAGCAGAACAACGACACGGAGTTCAAGCAGTTCTTCTATGCTGTCGTCGGGGCCAAGTTCCTCGAGGGCCACATGAGGACTCTTCTGGAGTGGATGGAGGGCAAGCTGGTAAACGAGGAGCTGAAGGGAAAGCCCGACCCCCAGGAGATAGCACGGAAGCTCCAGGTCACGATAGAGATACCGGACGCGAGGGACCCCAAGTACGCCGGCAGGTACATGCTCTCCCACCCAAAGCAGATATATTCCGCCGTCAGGACCACGAGGAAGGTCCTAAAGACCGAAAGGATATGGATGACCATCGATAACGAGCACCTTGCGACCCAGGGCTACGACCCCTGGGTGGAGGGCAAGTGGATGACGAAGAAGTATCCGGATTACGGCAGGATGGTCAAGTCGATCCACGCTACCTATCCTACGCCCCTGCATTCCCACTATCCGATAGAGCTCGGCCAGACCGAGGTCTACGAGCTCTTCTGGAACCTGCGGGTCGCGGGTGCCGGGAAGGACAGTCTGGTTTACCTGATATTCGAGAGGGGAGGAGGCGACGACCCCTTCAGGCAGTCAGTCGATGCGCTCAAGCTCATGGCGAAGTTCCTGGAGAAGGACACGCCTCCCGACAAGCTTCCCCTGGAGTTCTACGGCTTGGAGAAGACTGCGTTCGACATCTCCAGGCAGAGCCAGATAATGATGGACCACCGCTTCGACGTCCTAAAGGACCTGTTCAATGTTCCCGAGGAGGAGTGGGGACTCCTGTCCACGGAGGCTGTCAAGAAGGGCAAGCGCGAGATATTCAAGAAGGAAGAGCTCCGATAGGTTTCTTTTTTTAATCTTTGGTGAGGTAATATTGACAATGGCCGCAAAAAAGAGGAACATTTCTGAGGACTCCGGGCTCTCCGAGGACGCCGACTTCATAGAGCGGGGATTCGGCGAGGGAAAGGACGAGAAGAAGGAGAAGGTAGAGGAGATAAACGACAAGAAGGAACGCATCGACATCCTCAAGAAGTTCACCAAGCAGGTCCTCAAGAAGTACGGTACCATAGTGAGGTCTGTCGTCCTTTTCGGCTCCACCGCCAGGGAGGAGTGGAAGGGCAAGTCCGACATAGACGTCTTCGTCATAATAGACGACAC
>CAZTRL010000040.1:0-10172 GCA_964616715.1 uncultured archaeon
CTTCGAGAGGCTTTCGAAGAAGGCCGACCCGAAGCTGGCCTCATCCGACCTCACCTCGACCTTCACGGAGAAGGAGAGGGAGGGCCTCGATACATCGCGCATAACCGAGAACCATCTCTCCGACGTCCTCTCCATGACCGCCTCTGGCGACATAGGGAAGGAGGCCGTCCCGGAGATACTTAGGAAGATATCAAAGGAGCCGGGGAAGGATGTGCTGGAGCTTGCCGCCGGGATGAAGTCCGTCAGCTCCTCGGACCTGGAGTCCATAATACGCAGGGTGCTCAAGGAGAAGAAGGAGCTTCTCAAACACCCCAGAAGGGAGAAGGTCCTCATGGGCCTCGTGATGAAGGAGGTCAGGGGAAGCGTCGACGGCAAGAAGGTCATGGACGCCCTCCTTAGGGAACTGAAGAAGGCCTGATGGCGGATGGACGGAAAACGGACGCTCGTCTGCGGCATAGGCAACACGCTATACGGCGACGACGGCGTGGGGCCCGCAGTCCTGCAGGAGCTGAAGGGGCTGACGGGCAGCGGCGTGGAGCTGCTAGACTGCGGCAGGTCGCCGTCCGTGTACTCCTCCAGGATTCTCAGGATGCGGCCGGCAAGGGTCATAGTGGTCGTCGCTGCCTCCATGGGGAGGGGAGCGGGGAACGTTGCCGTCCTCCGTTCCGACGAGGCCAAGCGGTTCCTGCATGAGGGCCACGACGTGGACTACGGGATGTTCATAAGCTATCTCGAGAGCATCGTCCCGGCGGTCGCCGTGGTCGCGGTCCAGCCCAAGTCCAGCAGGAACGGAGAAGGGATGAGCGCCGAGTGCAGGAGCGCCGTCACCGTCGCCAGGGAGACCGTCCTGGAAATCGTTTCCGGGTGACTCCAGCCCCTTCATTTATAAATCAAGAGTACAATTCAATATTGTAATTCTTGGGTGTTTTCTATGAGCGAAGTGGCTGAGATAAAGTGCAACTGCACGATATGCGGTTCCAGGTGCAGGATAAGGATAGACAGGCAGGGCAACACGAGCAGGGAGGTGCGCTACTGCCCGTTCTGCAGGTCCATAATCGAGGAGACCGACTACAGGAAGATAAACGAGTGACCCCGGAGAGCCGTCCGTGCAGGAATCCCGCCGACAAAAAACAATTTAAAGGTTGCCTCCGATAAATAAGAGAATAAAAGGTGTTTTGACATGATAATTCCCGTAAGGTGCATGACATGCGGAAAGCCCGTCGGGCAGTTCTGGGAGGAGTTCAAGGCCAGGACCGCCAAGGGCGAGGACAAGAAGAAGGTCCTCGACAGCCTCGGGCTCGAGAGGTACTGCTGCAGGTCGCTTTTCCTGACGCACGTGGACCTCACCGACCGGATCGGCAGGTTCCAGAAGTAATTACCCTTTCTGAACGCAGCGACGTTTCGAAGCAACGGCTTTACCGGACGATGCCCGCTTGCATCATATCCTCCACCACGTGGTGAATATCCTAATTATCATCTGGACCGTGCAGCCTATCGAGACTATCAGGTTCATGACGAAGAGCGCGGCGAGCGCCCAGGACCCCTCGACGCCGAAAACGGACACGAGCCACGGGAGGAAGCTGAACCAGCCGAGCCATGCGTACAGTATGACTCCCACTACCGGTATGAAGCCGAGCAGCAGGGTTATGCCCAGCACTATCTGGGCGACTATACCTATCAGCACGCCCACCGGTCCGTAGACGATGGTGCAGAAGACCACCCCGAGTATGAGCGACAGGATGTTCGCGTAGACATAGAGCTTTTTCTTCACCATGATTATCTTTAAAGCGTCCGATTATTTATTATAATCTATAAGGCTAAACATGAATTGCTGGTGCGCATGAGCATACTTCCAGTCCACATAGAGGACGTCACGGCCGTGGCAAAGCTTCGGACCGACATACCCGTAGACAAGCTGTTCGCGGAGGAGGAAGCCAAGAGCTACGAGACCGAGTCCTTCCCCGGAGCGGTCTACCGCGTCAAGGAGCCGAAGGCAGTCGCCCTCATATTCTCATCCGGCAGGGTGGTGTGCACCGGCGCGAAGAGCGTGAGGGACGCCGACGAGGCCATGAGGAAGGTCCTGGACAGGCTCAGGGGCCTTGGGGTTGCCGTGCCAAAGAAGGTCGAGGTGGAGATAGACAAAATAGTGGCAGCCTTCCGGATGAAGGAGGGCGTGGACCTGGCTGCGGTGTCCAAGGGCCTGGAAGGCTCACGCTACGAGCCCGAGCGGTTCCCGGGAATCATATACAGCACCGAGGAGCCGAGGATGGACTTCATAATACTCTCCAGCGGGAGGATAATCTGCACAGGCGCGAGGAGCATAAAGGACATACAGTCGTCGGTCAAGGCGCTGAAGGCAAAGCTGGAGGGCGCTGGCGCCAGGGTAGAGCTCGTCTGAGCGGGGCGGTTCCAATGATTTCTGTTTCCGAGATGCGCGAGGAAGAGGCGCGCGCGGTCGCGATGGGCATAGAGGAGAGGATAATGATGGAGAACGCCGGGGCCAACGCCGCCGCCGCGGCTGATTCTCTGATAGCCCTCAAGTGGAAGACCGTCCTCGTGTTCTGCGGCACGGGGAACAACGCCGGCGACGGCCTCGTATTCGCACGCCACGCCTCAATAAAGGGAGCCCGGGTGCTCCTCTACTTCGTGAAGGGCACGGAGCCCCTCAAGCCGCTGGCCTCGGGGCAGCTCTCTATACTCATGAAGATGAAGGCGGCCGGCTGCCGCCTGGACGTGGTGAAGGAGATAGCCCAGGGCATCACCGCCGACATACTCGTGGACGCGATGCTTGGTACCGGCATGAAGGGGGAACCCGGGCCGGAGTACGCAAGGGCAATAGAGGCCTTCAACTCCATGGGAGGGACCAAGATAGCGCTGGACTGCCCGTCGGGAATCGACGCGGACACGGGAGCCTGCGCCGGCGCCTGCGTGCGGCCGGACTTCACCATAACCTTCCACGACGCCAAGCGCGGGATGGCGAAGGAGAACTCGGGCAAGATCATAACCGCCGGCATAGGCATCCCCCGCCTCCACGCGTAGCATCCGAGCCTATTTTAAGCATCCCCCTCAAATATCAATTGTGATTTTGGATGAAGATATGCTATCTCTACCTACACCGGTTCGCAGGGAGAGGCTCGGGCAGGTACATGCAGTCCCTGCTCTCCAACCTCAAGAGCGACGGCCATGAGATACACATCGTCGAGGGGCTGCGGTCGAAGCTCACGCTCCTCCACGGCATGCACGTCAAGTACGTCCACTTTCCCTTCCAGGTGCCTGTCTACGTCGGAAGGACCGACGTCAAGAAGAACGTCAAGATATCCTCCATACCGGACTCCAAGCTCTTCAGCATAGCGACGAGGTTCTCCGAATGGGCCATAAACATAAACGAGAAGGTTGGACTCGACATAGTGCATGCGAGCCATGCCAGCATACTTCCGTTTGCCGCCTGCATGACCAAGAGGGTGAACGACGTGCCCTACGTGGTCACGGCGCACGGCACCGGCATACAGTCGTCCCTCGAGAGCGAGAGGAACCTCAGGATAGCGCGCATGGGCCTCGACGAGTCTGAGAGGGTCATAGCAAACAGCGGCTACATAAAGGACATGCTGGTCGGGAAGTTCGGCACCGGCAGGAACAAGGTGAAGGTGATATACCCGGGCGTCGACACGGATCTCTTCAAGCCCGTGTCCAAGAGGATGAGGAACGCCATAAAGAGGAGGTACGGATGCGAAGGCAAGAAGGTGGTGCTCTCCTCAGGGTTCTTCACGGAGAAGCGCGGGTTCAGGGACGTCATAGAGGCGGCGAGGATGTACGAGGCGAAGGACCCGGGAATAGTCACGCTCATAACAGGGCAGGGGCCATACCAGAATGAGATGGAGGCCCTGATAGAGAAGAGCGGCCTGAAAAACACGAAGGTGCTGGGCTGGATGCTCAAGAAGGACCTGGTCAAGCTCTACAGCGCCTCCGACCTGTTCGTCACAGCCCCCGTCTGGGACGAGCCGTTCGGCCTCGTGCCGGCTGAGTCTCTCGCATCCGGGACGCCAGTCATCGCGACGAAGGTCGGTGGCCTCCCCGAGATAGTGACAGGCGATGTAGGGGAGCTCGTCCCGCCGTCGTCACCGGGCTCCATAGCCAGCGCCGTCCTAGGCAGGATAGACGACGAGGAGTGGAAGCAGAAGCGCTCGAAGAACGCGAGGAAGAGGGCACTCTCCATGTTCTCCGCGACGGTCTCTTGCAGGGAGACGGAGAGGCTCTACAGGAATGCACTCAAGTGACCGTGCAGGATTGCCGGCGCTAGAGCTCGAACGCCCCGTACGAGAGCTCCGCTATCTCCCTGTTCACGATCGCCATGTCATGCTGGCACTCATCCAGAGACCTCGAGTATTCCAGTCCCTTGAGCTTTCCAGGGACGCTGTTCTGGATGTCGCCGACGTTCGACAGCCATTTGCCCTTCATGTCGTCGAGCTTCTTGCGTATGCCATTCGTGACCCTTCCCGACGAGGACAGGCCCTCGACGGCCTTCCTCGCGCCTATGTATGACTTCAGGAAGCTTGAGGCGAGCCCGTTCCACTGGTAGTTCCCGATTGGGGAGACATCGCCGTCGGGGCTCAGCCACGTGGACGCGTCGTACTTCCCCGGAGGATACGTCCCCTGGACCCCTCTTGCGGCTATCCCTGAGAGGTTCATGAATTCCAGGCCCTCGGCCCTGTAGAGCTCGTCTGCGAGCTTGCACAGGAATGCCGTCCCCTCGCTCAGTGAGAGCCCATGGTTCCCGTTCCTGTCGTAGTCGAACCTCTCCCCTATCACTATGACGTCGTGGCCTGTCAGGCTCCGCCTCTTTATGTCGTCTACCGTGTCGGTGACCCTGCCCCACATCCTTATCTCGTTGTCCCTCGGCAGCAGCTTGGTATCCCCCTGCCTGTAGACCTTCCCCTTCCCGGTGCTGCCCAGCTTCTTGCCGCTCACGACCACGTAATCGATGCCGCTGCATTCTATGTTGCCGTTGACCGCTGCGGCATACATGCATCCAGGCGGGAAGAAGCCGCTGGCATCCTTGCCGTACCTCTCCTTCAGCACGGCCTTCGACTGCCCTATCTCCGGACAGACGAAATCGCTGAAGTACATCTCCCAGTCCCCGCGCTCCAGGCTGAACGGGACTATCGGGGTGTTGTTGTATGACGAGATGCCTATCTCGGGGACGTACGGGTTATTCTGGGTGCCGCTCCCGAACATGGACCTTATCTTTTCCCTCACCAGGGGATGCTTCCTGTCGGCCTCGTCCAGGGTGCTGCCCGTGAAGAAGAAGGTGAACGGAGCGTTCTTCTCCTGCAGATAATGAAGCTGGCATCCGTAGGCGTCTAGTTCCTTATAGCCTTTCTGATGGCCGAAAAGGAAGATTCCCACCTTTGCCATATTAGTTCTGGGTTCCGGGATTAATAAATCCAGCGTGTTGCCACCCGTCCGGCTGCATCCCGGCCATCGTTTTAAAGATTCGCCCCGAAATATTCTCATGAACAAGAAGCTCGACGTCCCGGAGCCGCTCAACGCACTGCTGGGCGGGATACACCACAAGGCGCTGACGAACTTCTACGGCGCTCCGGGGACGGGAAAGACCAACCTGTGCCTTCTCATGGCCCTGCAGAGCATCAGGGGAGGGAAGAAGAATGTGATATACATGGACACAGAGGGAGGCTTCTCCCTTGAGAGGCTCTCCCAGCTGGCGCCCGACGCGGCAGACATCGCAAAGCACATAACGCTCCTCGAGCCCAAGACATTCAAGGAGCAGGGCGACATGATAAAGTCCATAGCCGCGATAGACGCCGACATGGTCATAGTGGACTCGGCGGCCGCCCTCTACCGGCTCGAATACTCGGACCCGGAGAAGGAGGCACTCGAGGCGAACCGCGCCCTCTCCAGGCAGATGTCGGTCCTCTCCACGATAGCGAGGGAGAAGGACATACCGGTCGTGGTCACGTCCCACACCTACAAGAACTGGGACACGGAGAACAACGAGATAGTGGGCGGAGACGCCATGAAGTACTGGGCGAAGGCCGTGGTGTTCCTCGAGAGGACGGGCAAGATGGGCGAGAGGAGCGCGACCGTCATAAAGCACCGCTGGATACCCGAGGGCAAGGCGGTCAAGTTCGAGATAGTAAACGACGGGATAAAGCCATCGGGCGGGTTCAAGCTGTTCTGAATCAGTCCTCTTCTATCACAACGGGGCCCTTGTAGCCGCAGTCCTTGCAGAGATATATCATTCCCAGCTTGCCGCCCATCCACAGCGTCACGTTGAGCGATTTGCACTGCGGGCACTTCATGCGCCGTCATCTTCCTTTTCGGACTCGCTCGCCTTCTTTATCTCCTTCTTGTCGCTGTAGTCGAACCCGTGCTCCACGCAGAGCCTCCACGGGCGCCTTCCCTTGCTCTTTATCTCTATGAGGTTCAGGCCGCACTTGCACTTCCTGCCAGTCACGACCAGGAAGCCCTTCTGGGGCACGGGGAACGAGTTCCTGCACTCCGGGTAGTTGTTGCACCCGGCGAACCTCTTCCCCGTCTTCTGTGAGCGCACTATCATGATGTCGCCCTTGCCGCACTTGTTGCACTTGCCGATGGTGTTCTGCTCCTTCTCGTACTCCCTGACGGCCTGGCCTATCTCGGCGCCCACGTCCTTCTCCTCCTCCTTGAACTTCCGGAGTATCCCCGTGAGCTGCTCCTCGGCCTCCTTCAGTATGTCCTCGCGCAGCTTCTGGCCCTTCTCGACGCTTTCCATCTCCTCCTCGAACCTTCTGGTGAGGTCGACGGATATTATGTCCGGGCAGTGCTTCTCAAGCGCCTTGACGACGGCCCTCCCAAGGCCCGTGACCACTATGGACCGCTCCTTTATGTAGCCCCGCTCGTAGAGGGTGTCGAGTATGTTGGCCCTGGTGGCCTTGGTCCCGAGGCCGAGGTCCTCCATCTCCTTGAGTATCGAAGCCTGGGAGTAGCGGCTGGGGGGCTGGGTCACCTTGTCGAGCATGCGGATGTCCCTGACCTTCACGGGATCGCCCTTCTCCATCGGCGGCAGCGCGGCCTCCTTGGACCTGTTGTAGGGCTCGTAGAACTCCATCCATCCCTTCTTGAGCGTTATGACGCCGTTTGCGACGAACGTCTCACCGGCCACGTCTATCTCGGCCCTCACGAGCTCCCTGACCGCCGGGTCGGAGAACGTCGCCAGGAACCTCTTTACTATGAGGTCATAGAGCTTCTTCTGGTAGGCATTCAGCGTCTTGGGCTTGTTGCCCGTCGGGAATATCGCGGGGTGCGCCGGGTCCTCCTTCTTGCCCTGCCTGGGCCACAGCTTCTCCCTTGAAAGCAGCTTCCCGCAGAGCCCCTCGTACCACTTCTGGCCGCTGAGCCTCGTTATTATGGACTTGTAGCCTATCGTCGGCGGGAGCTTCTGGCTGCTCGTCCTCGGGTAGCTTATGAGCGCCTGCTCGTAGAGGGCCTGCGCAACCTCGAGCGTCATCTTGGGAGAGTAGCCGAATAGCCCGTAGCTCTCCCTCTGCAGGGTGGTCAGGTCGAAGGGCACCGGCGGGTAGTAGCTCTGCTCCTTCTTCTCAATGGAGGAGACCGTGCCGTCCTTTCCCGTGCACCTCTCCATGACCCTGTCCGCCTCGGCCTTCTCCCAGAACCTTCCCCTGGCGTGCGATGCTTCTATCTCCTCTTTCCGGACCTCTCCCGTGAGGCCTATCTCCCAGTATGGCTGGGGATTGAAGCTCTCTATCTCCTCCTCCCTCCTGAGCAGGAGCTCCAGGGTCGGTCCCTGGACCCTCCCGGTGGAAAGCGTCCTGAAGGAGCCCCCCTTCTCGAGAGAGAGCGTGAGCGCTCTGGACAGGTTGACGCCGAAGTACCAGTCGAGCTGGTGCCTCGTAAGGCCGGCCTCTATCGTAGGAAAGTCCAGCTTCGGGGATATCTCGTCATAGGCCCTAAGCAGGTCGGGCGTGGTCAGCGTCGAGAACTTCATCCTCATTCCGTCCTTTGCGCCCCCTATGAACCTGATTATGTTGTAGGCTATCACGGAGCCCTCCGTGTCGAAGTCGCACGCCGATATGAAGCCGTCGGCGCCCTTGGCCAGCTTCTCCATGTTTGTGTAGTACTTCTTCGCCCACTCGTTGCCCTTCCTCGTGTAGGTGGGCTTCCACTCCACTGAGAACACGGGGTAGTCCCACTTTATGGACCTCTGCTTCTCGTCAAGGACGAAGAGGTGGCCCACTGCCGGGACCACCATGAACTCCCTGCCGTCCCTTATTATGCGGTAGTATGATACTCCGCGGGCGCCCTTCTTCTCGGGCTCCCCCTCAGAAAGCGCGCTCGCTATCCTCTTCGCCGCGGACGGTTTCTCGGTGACTATCAGCGTGTAAGGCATAGTAAAAACTTAAAACCGGCGCAAGTATTTAAGCTTTCGGGAAAAAACTTTTGAACGGTTAATACATTATCATATATAACGGTTAAACACCATGCCGAGGTGGCGGAATCCGGCCAACGCGACCGCCTCGAAAGCGGCTGTCCTTACGGACGTGCAGGTTCAAATCCTGCCCTCGGCGCTAATCCTTCTCCTCAAGAATCTCCATCATCTTCTTGGCGTTCTCCGCGTGACTACGCTCGTCCTTCACAATGGAGTCTATCACGCGCCTCACCTCGGGACTTGCTATCTTTGCGGACATGCCGGAGTAGAGCTTTATCATCATCTCCTCCTTTTCCAGGAGCTCCCTGAAGAGGGACATCATGTCCTCAGACGCTGTCTCCATAGTCCCCCCTCTCCACCTTGCCGATGAGGCTCTTGAGCATGGTGTAGTGATTGTTGGTGTCCTTTATGTTCTTCCCGAGAAGCTTCTCCACCTTCGCGAACTTGGCTGGCCCAAGCGTCCTCAAAAGCTCCCAGACGTAGTCCCTGTCGTACTGGAGGACGAACTCCTCCTCCCAGTCGAGGCCCTTCCCGAGCAGTGCCAGCAGTTCCGCCTTTTGCATGCTACCAATTATATCTTTCCCCGCGGCCGCCTAAATAACGGACGTTTAAACAACAAGGCCGCGGCCCGGGGGCAAAAGGAAGAAAAAGAAAGAAGAAAAGGGGCTTATCGCCCCGTCTTCTTAAGGATTTACTTTGCCTTCACAAGGTCGGTGCAGATTCCCGCAGCGACGGTCTTGCCCATGTCCCTGATGGCGAACTTCGCCAGCTCGGGGAAATCGGCCTGCTTCTCTATCGCCACAGGCTGGAGCGGCTGGACCTTTATTATCGCAGCGTCCCCAGTCTTGAGTGTGTCCGGGTTCTCCGCGACAGTCGCGCCGGTCTTGGGGTCCATCTTCTTGACGATCTCCGTTATCCTTCCTGCCACGTGGGCGGTGTGGATGTGGAAGACCGGGGTGTACCCCTTGGTTATGACGGTCGGGTGCTGCAGCACGATTATCTGTGCCGTGAACTCCTTCGCCACCGTCGGCGGGTTGTCCGGGTGTCCCATGACGTCACCCTTCTTGACATCCTTCTTGGCCGCGCCCTTGACGTTGAATCCTATGTTGTCGCCGGGCTCCGCCTTGTCAAGAGGCTTGTGGTGCATCTCCATGGACTTGACTTCCGCTACCGTTCCCGAAGGCTCGAAGACGACCTTGTCGCCGGCCTTGAGGACTCCGGTCTCGACCCTTCCGACAGGAACGAGCCCCACTCCGGTTATGGAGTAGACGTCCTGCACGGGAAGCCTGAGCGCCTTGTTGACTCCCTTCTCGGGGAGCTGTATTGTGTTGTCCATGGTTGTGAGGAGGGTCTCTCCCTTGTACCACGGGGTGTTCGTGGACTTCTTGACCACGTTGTCCCCGATGTACGCCGAGACGGGAACGAAAGGTATCTTGTCTACCTTGTACCCTATCGACGTAAGAAGCTTCGTCACCTGGTCCTTGACCTCGTTGTACCTTCCCTCTTCATAGTTGACCTCGTCCATCTTGTTCACGGCTACTATCATTTGGTTGATGCCAAGAACCTTGGAGAGGTACAGGTGCTCCTTCGTCTGCTCCTGTATGCCGTCCTTGCAGGACACGACAAGTATTGCCGCGTCTGCCTGGCTGGCACCAGTGATCATGTTCTTGACGAAGTCCCTGTGGCCCGGACAGTCGATTGCCGTGTAGTAGTACTTGTCCGTTATGAT
>CAZTRL010000041.1:0-10163 GCA_964616715.1 uncultured archaeon
CAGTCGGCGTGGGTAAGAATAACTGTTTTCATAAGTTATCTTGGTGCAGGACAAATAAAAATGGAATTCAGAACTCTTCCTCGTCGCTGTCTATCTGGTACTTGCCCTTCGAGGCGTACTGGGTGGATGTCTGGTATGTGACCCTGGACTTGTAGAAGTTGCCGCCATCTTCGTCGGTGTTCTCTGAGATGGTGTACCTCTTCTGCCCCGCCATCTCGCTCACTTCCTGCTCTGGTATGCTCACCGTAAGCTCGAAATACCCTTTCCAGTCAGGATATGTGGAGACACTGCCTGGGATGCTGAACTTCCGGACCAGTCCGCCGGTCTCCTTGTCAAGCTTGTAGAGGTTGCAGTCGTAAGACCCGAAATAGATGAATCCTTCATGCGCTGCAGACGGTGACCAGTTCGGCGCATGGGTCCGAAACTTCCATACCTCGTTGCCTTCCCTGTCCAGGCAATAGAAGAAGTCGTTCTCGCCTCCGCTCACGTATATCCTGCTGCCGTCAGTGACCACTCCGCCTATCGCCTCCTCCTTCATGAACTTCCAGAGGACCTTGCCCTCCGCCGATATCGCATACACTATCCCCTTGTTGGCCGGCTGGATGAGCACGTCCCCGAGCATCGTCCCGGCCTTGGTTATCCCGTAATCCCCGACGTAGAACTTCCACTTTATCCTCTGCGTCTTCAGGTCCATGGCATAGAGGATGCCGCCGGCGCTCCCGAAGTATATGGTCCCCTCGCGTATGGGGAAGGAGACGTCTGATAGCAGCTCTTCCTCAGTTGTGAATTTCCAGAGGAGGCGGCCGTCCCTGCAGTTCAGGCAGTAGAGGTTCCTGTCGCCGGAATGCAGTATCACCGTGTCCTCGTGTATTGCCGGCTCGGATATGTTGGAATTGTATGTCCGAAACTTCCATGCGAGCCTGCCGCTCTCACAGTCGAGCGCGTACAACATCATGTCCCTTCCGGTTATGAAGAACAGACCGTCGTGAACGGCTCCGGGAGACGCTATCTCGCCCTGTGTCTTGAACTTCCATCTCAGCTTCCCTGTCTTCGCGTCGAGGCAGTACACGTTCTTGTCGTACGAGCCGAAGAGGACGCAGTCCCGGTGGATCACCGGGCTTGACGATATGATGGACGAGCCAGTCTTGAACTTCCACTTCTCCTGGAACGTGTCGGTGTCCAGGGAGTACATGTTGTGGTTCGCGCTGCCGAAAATGACAGTACCGTCATATATCACCGGACGGTTCTCTATGCTCCCGCCTTCGGTCGTTCCCCACCAGCAGGCGTGCAGGTCTTCCTTCTTTTTCAGCTCGATCTCCGACATCTCGACGGTGAAGTCTTCGAACGCGTCGCGGAACCCTTCCATGAACCTATAATCCGTGCATGTTTTAAGTAAGTTGCACAGGACATGTGGGTCCGTTGCCGGGGCTGGCGAAACTCAGCAGAAGATGCCGGCCGTCTGCGTCCGGCCGGAGAGCACGAGCCTGTAGCGGCAGCCGTCAGTGCCGCATCCACCGGTCTCTATTCTCACCGTACCGCTTCCACCAACGGCTATCGTGGAATCCTGCCAGGTATAGTCGCTTCCGGGTGATAGCTCCGCGTTGCCCTGCGAAGCGTCCAGTATCTGTATCTGGCTCGTGTCTATCGCGGAATCTCCCAGATTGTCTATCACCACCACTCCCGTCTCTCCTCCGGTGCAGTATGAGTCCGAGACCCGGAAATTCGTAGAGCCCGCTGTTTCCATATAGCTTGACATCGTGAAGAACGCAAACAGTGGCAGGCCGACGAATATCATGATGATTATGGCCGTGCAGACGGCGATAATGATTATCACTATCTTCTTGCCGGAGCCGCCCTTCTTTGGGGGCTCGCCGGCATTGCTGAGACGGACGGCCTCCTCGACGTCTTCCTTGCGATGTCCGTTCTCGATAAGCGCATTTTTCAGAGCTTCGATATCGTGTTCCTTCCTGTGCTTCTTTATGTAATCGACGACGCTCTGCTCGACCATAATTTAGTATAGGGGGTAACGACCCTTAAAAATGCCATAATCTTCGGGATGCTCCGGGCAGCTTGTCAGACGGACGCGGAAAGAGAAGGCTAGAATGCCTCCTCGTCACTGTCCACCTGGTACTTACCCTTCGCTCCGTACTGGGTGGATACCTGGTACGTGATGCGGCCCTTGTATGCGCCAGCAGCTTCCTCCTCGGCGTCTCCGAAGCGGAGCTCGTATCTTTCGTCGGTGCCCTTATCGGCTTCGGCGGTAGAGACCTTTATGCTGACCTCGAAGAAACTCTTTATCGGAGGATACCTTGAGAATGAGCCTGGACATCTGAATTTCCACAGCAGCTTCCCGGTCTTTGCCTGCAGTGCATAGAGGTTGCAGTCGTAGGAGCCGAAGTAGACGACGCCGTCCTGTATCGAAGCCGGCTGCCATACGGGGGCTTCCGTCTTGAATTTCCAGATGGTCCTGCCGTCCTTTCCAATGCAGTGGAGATGCTCGTCCTCGCAGCCCGCGTAGAGCCTCTCCCCGTCAGTTGCGAACGCGCCGAAGGGATAGTTGCTGCTGAGTTTCCAGACGACATCGCCGTCGGGCCTCACCGCAAAGACGTTTCCCCCGTTCGTCGGCTGGATGAGCATGCCGTCGATGATTGTCTGCCCCCTGGACATACCGTATTCTCCGGTCCGCAGCCTCCAGCTCTCTTTTCCCGTGCTTATGTCAACGGCGTAGAGGATGTTGCCCTGCGTCCCGAAGTGGATGTTGTTCCCGATTATACGGAACGGCGTCACGTTCACCACTTCCTCCTCGGTTTCGAACTTCCATATCAGCGTGCCCTTTACCTTGTCGAGGCAGTAGATGTTCCGGTCAGAGGAGCCGAAGAAGACCATGTCGCCGTGTATGGTGGGGACCGACACGTTGCCGTCGAATGTCTTGTGCTTCCAGAGGAGGCTCCCGTCCTCGCAGCGTATAGCATAGAGGAACTGGTCCCTGCCCGTGAAGTAGTACACGCCGTCGCTTACTGTGCCGGAGGAAGCGAGCTCCCCCTTCGTGTGGAACTTCCATATCATCCTGCCGGTCCCAAGGTCTATCCTGTAGACGTTGTAGTCGTAGCTTCCTATTATGAGCGAATCCATGTAGAGCTGGGGCGAGGATAGCCCTATCCTGTCTTGCACCTTGTGTCTCCACACCTCCTTTCCGGACTTCAGCTCGAGCGCGTAGATGTTGTGGTTCATGGAGCCGAAGTAAATCATGCCGTTGCGTATCAGTGGCATGTTGTCTATGCTCCCTCCTTCGGTGTTCAGCCAGAAGCTGTAGTTGTACTTGCCAGTCTTCACGATTTCGTATTCGCCCATCTCCACAGAGAAGCTGTCGAATGACTGAGGCAACCCTTCCATGTGCTTATCATGCCAGCGGGGTTTTAAGTGATTTAGGCCACCGGGAGCGAGACACGAAGGCGATTTATTAACTTCGGAAATTACTATAAGTATGGGTTTTGGACCCTGAAAGGTGTGATGATGGCAAGATTCAAGTGCGAGGTCTGCGACTACGTCTACGACGAAGAGAAGGGTTGCCCGGAGAACGGGAACGCTCCAGGGACTAAGTTCTCCGACCTCCCGGACGACTGGAAGTGCCCCGTCTGCGGCGTCGGCAAGGACATGTTCAGGAAATTGGACTGAGCGTATGGCTGGAGCTTCTAGAAAAGCGGAAAGCGATGTATCTGTGGTTCTCTGCGGCCAGGCCGGCCAGGGCCTGAGGACAGCCGAGGGGCTGCTTGCGGACATAATGAAGCGCTCGGGCTATTACGTCTTCACGACGAAGGAGTACATGTCGAGGATACGGGGAGGCTGCAACTCCACGCAGGTGAGGGTGTCTGCGGCGGATGTGTCGGCTCCGGTGGACCGTATCGATGTGTTGCTGCCGCTAGACAAGTGCGCGTTCACCCACCTGGGAGGGAGGGTGAAGCGCGGGACGCTTGTCATAGGAGACGTGGAGAAGGTCGGCGGAGTTGACGGGATGGCAGACGTTGCATTCTCGAGGATAGCCTCGTCGCTTGGCGCGTCGCACCAGAACGTGGTCGCTGTCGGGACGGTCTGCGGCGTCCTTGGAGTTCCGGCAGGAATGCTGTCCAGCGCCGTGTCTGCGAGGTTCGCAGGTAGCGGCGAGAAGCAGGCCAATGTCAAGGCGGCCAGGGCGGGCTACGATGAAGGCGGGAAGCTCAGGAAAACCGGCAGGGCGCCGGATGGGCCGGGTAAGGGGAACGCCTCACCGGGGATGATAATGCTCAACGGCACGGAGGCGCTGGTCATGGGAGCCATCGCTGGCGGCTGCAGCTTCATATCGGCATATCCAATGAGTCCGTCGACTGGCGTCCTGACGCTCCTTTCTAAGTACGCCGGTGAGTTCGGCATAGTCGCCGAACAGGCCGAGGACGAGATAAGCGCGGTGAACATGGCGCTTGGCGCATGGTACGCAGGAGCGAGGGCCATAATAACCACGAGCGGCGGGGGCTTCGACCTGATGCAGGAGGGGCTGAGCCTCGCCGGGATGCTTGAGATGCCGCTGGTGATACATCTGGCGCAGCGGCCCGGGCCGGCGACCGGGCTTCCGACGAGGACCGAACAGGGAGACCTCGAGCTCGCTATGTATTCCGGCCACGGCGAGTTCCCCAGGGTTCTGCTCGCTCCGGGGACAGCTGGCGAGGCGTTCAGCCTTGCCGCCATGGCATTTGACATCGCCGACAGGTTCCAGGTTCCGGTGTTCCTGATTACCGACGAGTCTCTGCTGGATTCCTATTTCACTGCACCTCCGTTCGAAATCTCGGCGGTCAGCGCGAAGAACCATTTCGTGAGGACCGGAAACGGCTACATGAGGTATGCGGTCACGAAAGATGGGATATCCCCTAGGGGCATCCCAGGCTTCGGCGCCGGACTCGTCTGCGTCGACAGCGACGAGCATGACGAGGAGGGCCACATAACAGAGGATTCCGCGACGAGGAACGTGATGGTGGAGAAGAGGCTGCGCAAGCTGCGCTCCGTCGCGAAGGCCGCGATAAAGCCGCAGCTGATAGGTCCCAAGAGCTACAGGACGCTGGTGGTCTGCTGGGGCTCGACCTTCGGCGCCGTCAGGGAGGCAATCGGGTCGCTCGGCAGGAAGGACGTCGCGATGCTCCACTTCAGCCAGGTCTACCCGTTGCATGCTTCAACGCTCGGGCTGCTGCGGAAGGCGCGGAACGTGATATGCGTGGAGAACAACGCGACCTCCCAGTTCGCAAGGCTAATAAGGGCGCAGACCGGCTTCACGATAGAGAGGAATGTGCTCAAGTACGACGGCAGGCCATTCTCGGTGGAGGAGCTCTCCTCGGCCATAGCTGGGGAGATTCGGGGGAGATGATATGAGCGGCAACGACTTCGACTTTCCTGGGGCAGAGCCTGCATGGTGCCCGGGCTGCGGCAATTTCGCCATACTGAACGTGCTGAAGGCCGCGCTCTCCGAGCTCGGCATCAGCCCGGGAAAGCTGGTCATGGTCTCCGGCATAGGGCAGGCGGCAAAGATTCCGCACTACATGAAGGCCAACATCTTCAACGGCCTCCACGGGAGGGCGATTCCGCCGGCGACGGGGATAAAGGCCGCGAACCCGGGCCTCACGGTGATAGCCGAGTCCGGCGACGGCGACATGTACGGCGAGGGAGGTAACCACTTCATCCACGCCGTGAGGCGCAATCCGGACATAACGTGCATAGTCCACAACAACATGGTGTACGGACTCACGAGGGGCCAGGCCTCTCCGACCAGCCAGAAGGGGATGCGCACGCCGGTGCAGGTCGGCGGCGTAACGGAGGAGCCGCTCAACCCGCTGGCGCTCGCCATATCGCTCAACGCGTCATTCGTCGCCAGGGCGTTCTGCGGGGACTTCGTGCAGACGAAGGATATCCTCAGGAGGGCCGTGAAGCACAGGGGATTCTCCCTCGTGGACGTGCTGCAGCCGTGCGTCACGTACAACAAGATAAACACTTACAAGTGGTTCAGGGATAACACGTACTACCTCGACGATTCGCACGACAGCTCCGACAGGATGGAGGCGTTCAGGCGCTCTCTCGAGACGGACAGGATGCCGCTTGGAGTGTTCTACGAGTGCAGGCGGGACGTGTTCGAGGACAATCTTGCCGCTTACTCGAAGTCCGGGACGCCTCTCTTCAGGAGGCGTGTGCCTGCAGGCAGGCTGCAGAGCCTGATAAATGGGAAGGGAGGTTAGTTCGCATGAAGGCGTACGGTATACTGATGATGGAGCACAGGGTGATAGAGCGCATGCTAAGCGTTCTGGCAGACAGGTCGTCGTCCATGAGAAATGAAGGGAAGGCGGACACGGCGTTCCTGCTCCAGGTCGCCGACTTCCTCCGTTCCTACGTCGACCTCATACACCACGGCAAGGAGGAGGAGATACTCTTCAGGGACCTCGCAAAGAAGAACATGTCGGACGAGCACTCAAGCATAATGGCGAGGCTCGTTGAGGAGCACGGGATATCGAGGGGCAATGTCAGGCGCCTGCGCTCCTCGTGCGGGCGGTATGACGGCGGCGCCGATGACGCGCTTGACGAGATTCTGGGCATAGTGGGGGAGATACTCAGGCTTTACGCGTCGCACATAGAGACAGAGGACAAGCGTTTCTTCATACCGGTCTCGGCATATTTCACGGATCAGGAGCTTGCCCGTATGCTCGAAGACTTCAGGAGATTCGACATGAAGGCCGGCCCGGAGAAGTACGTTAGGATGGTCGAGGCGCTCGAGCGCGGATAGTGCGCCAGGGATGCCTTAACATTTTAACGGGTTCGCAGAATATAGTTATTATGCAGGAAGAATCGAAGCTTAACGGCTACCATCCCTCCAGGAGGAGGGACCTGACCATGGGCCAGAAGGCCGCGGACAAGATAACCACATGGGCGGGAAGCTGGACGTTCATTTTCCTCTTCATGGTCCTGATGTTCGTCTGGATGTGGCTCAACATCTCGGCGTACGTCCTCGTGTGGGACCCATATCCCTTCATACTCCTCAACCTTGCGCTCTCGTGCCTGGCCGCGATACAGGCGCCGATAATCCTCATGAGCCAGAACAGGACCAACGAGATGGACAGGGTGAGGGCCGAGTACGACTACAGCATAAACAGGAAGGCGGAGCGCGAGATAATAAACGTCCAGAACGAGCTCGCCGTGATAAGGGAGATGGTGCATTCCCTCGGCGGCAAGGCCAAGGGCGGCGGCAGGGCCGCCGTGAATGGAAAAAGAATAAATGAAGGAGAGGCAAGACCCCTCACTTCTTGATCAGCTCTATGTCCTCCAGAAGGTTCTGAAGGTCCTCCTCGTGCTCGACCTCGTCCTCCATGATCTTCCGGATCATGTTGAACGTTATCGGGTCGTTCCCGAGCTTGACCTTCTCGAGCAGCTTGTGGTACGTCTCTATCGCGCACTGCTCGCCCTTTATGTTCTGCCTGAGGACGGCAACCACTTGCGGGTCCTTCGGGGTGTCGTAGCCGCAGTTCGTGGCCTTGTACCATTCCTCAGGGGTGAGGATCGGCGTGCCTCCGAGCTGGACTATCCTGTCCGCGAGCATGCCCGCGTGCTTGAGCTCGTCGCCCGCGTGCTCAGAGAGCTCCGCCTCGGCGTTCGGTCGCATCGGCCCCTTGACTATCTTTGCGCCCACCCAGTACTGGTAGTATGCGAGCCATTCGTCCGCAAGCGCCTTGTTAAGAAGTCCGTTGAGCGTCTTGACGTCCATTCCCACTATCTCAATTCCTTTAGTTCCCATTCGTTTTCACCTCCTCTGAGTTTTACTTGGATTAGAATTCCTGTTAGTAGACATGTTTTGTTGCAATAAATACGTTTTCGGTGCCCTACAGCCTATTGCGCGCCTCCCGCTGTCTGCGGGAAAAGGAAATCGACGAACCTCGAGACAGCCTTCTGGGGCTCGTGTATCGCAAGGTCCGGCCTCTCGTTGACCTCTATGACTGTGTATCCGCTTCCACGAACGCTCTTTGTCAGCATGTCGACGCCGGCTACGGGGACATCCAGCATCCTTGTCACATCTTCCGCCGCCCGGCGTATGTCGGCGGAGACCTTGGATGTCACGTCTAGGTTTATGCCGCCTGTATGGACGTTCGCGTTCTTCCTCACGTCTATCCGGACATCTTTTGGGAGCACATCATCCATCCCGTAGCCCGCCCCCCTTACGCACCTTCTTGTCTCGTCGTCCATTGGTATGAAGCTCTCGCCGCTTGTGGCGGCCGCCCTCCTCCTGCTCAGCTTGCTTATGAGCTTCCTTACCGTGAGCTTGCCGTCGCCTATTATCTTCGGCGGCTTCCTGACCACGGCCGCCACGTATTCGTGGTTTATTACCAGGACCCTTAGGTCCTTGCCCTCTACATGCTCTTCCACAAGGGTGTTCCCGGGCTCGCGGCATATGCGCTTCAGTGTCCTTCTCACGTCGTCAGGGCCCACGCCGGAGATGACGCCCCTTCCCTGTTCTCCTTCCCTTGGCTTTATGGTTGCGAGACCGTGCTTCCTCGCGAGGCGGACACACTCGTCCACGTCCTCTGCGGTCGCCTGCTCCGGGACCCTCATGCCCTTCCTTCTCAATATGGCGTTTGTGAGCGTCTTGTCCCTGCATCTCATGTATCCCATGGAGCTGGTCAGCTCCGTGAGCGACTCCCTGCAGTCTAATGTCCTGCCGCCGAATGAGAGCGAGAAGCAGTTCTTGCCCACGTCCGTGACCTCAGCCAGTATGCCTCTCCTTCTCGCCTCGGCTATTATCGACTTGGAGTATATCGTGAGCCCGTCTTCGCTCGCGGGCGCGGAGGAGTAGAGCGGCTCGTTTATCTCGTTCTTGTGCTTCACGCAGAATACGGGAACCTTGCGGAATCCGAGCTTCTCGTACAGCCTTATTGCGGGAGCGTTGTCGTGCATGACGGAGAGGTCCATGAAGCTCCTTCCGCGCTCCATGAAGAATCGAGCGACATGGTCGATGAGCGTCTCGCCGACGCCCGGGCTGCACGCCTCTGTGTCCACCGCGAGCTCCCACAGGCTCGACCCGTTCTCGGGGTCGCGGAACGCGGCCACATGGTCTATCCCCATCACCGAGCCCACGACCTTTCCCTTGGCGCTCTTGGCGACGAAGAAGAACAGCTCCCCCGAGCTGGACTTCCCCTCTATGAACTCCGGTCCGGGAGGTATCATCTGGCGGAGCGAGTATATCCTGCATGCATCGGATGCGTCCTTTGCGGTCGCTGCGCGCTCCACCCTGAGCGTCCTGTTGACCGATGGCCTCTCGTAGCTGTCGAACCAGAGCCTGTATGTGTATGACGGGTCTATGAAGAGCTTCTGGGGCGCGAGCGACACGAGCACGTGAGGGTCTCGTATGTAGAATCCGAGGTTCCTCGTGCCTTCCCTTTCGTCCATTATCGCTTTGGCCAGGCGGTCGTTGTCCGAGAAGGTCTGGCCGAAGACGAGGTTCCCGAAGCCGCAGTCCACGACAGCGTCCTTCTTTGTCCCGGCGTGCGTGTCGGGGTTCTCCCAGCTGCGAAGCGTGGGCGGGGCTGCCCTTTTGAGATCCTCTGAATCCTCTTTCTTTCCCCTGCGGCTTTTCAGGCTAATTGTAAACTTCCCCCTGGTGGACTTGTCGGGTTGCCTGGATGATAGTTGTCAGAAGCCCTATAAATATTCTGCCCCGGCGCCGCGTAATGCGTTCAGAACTCCATGCAGGCAGGCTCGAAGTATTCCCTCGGGTGCCTGCAGGAAGGGCACTTCTCCGGAGGCTCCGTCCCCTCGTGGATGTAGCCGCACTTGGAGCACTTCCACTTTATTGGCTTGTCCCGCTTGAATACCGTTCCCTTCTCGACCATCTCGAGGAGCTTCTTGTATCGGTCCCTGTGCTTCTCCTCTACGCGGGCTATCATCCGGAAGAGCCTGGCCGCCTCCTTGTTCCCCTCTGCCTCGGCGTCCTTCGCGAAGTCCGGGTACATCTTGGTGGTCTCGTAGTTCTCGCCGTCCATCGCGTCCTTGAGGTTCTGCTTGGTGTCCCCTATGCCCTTGAGGAGCTTGAACTCGTCCTTTGCGTGCTGCAGCTCGTTCTCCGCGGTCTCCTCGAATATCTTGGCTATGTAGAGGTAGCCCTCCTT
>CAZTRL010000042.1:0-9534 GCA_964616715.1 uncultured archaeon
TGGTGTCGCCCTTCTTTGCGACCTTCGTGTCCTTCTTGACAGATATCTTGTCGCCCTCGACGCCCGCGGGAATCTTCGCCCTCTGCAGGTCGCCTATCGCTGGGCCGGGAGGCAGGTTGGTCGGCCCTGCCGGGACTATGATGTCTATCGGCGCTATGTCGCCTGCCTTGGCCGGCGCCCTGGACTTGGACTTTGCTATCGTCTGCGCGAGCTCGAACGGGTTGCCCTCGCTGAACAGCAGCGCTGGCTGCGTCTTCATCTCGCCCTCTAGCTTGATGACGTTCTGCTTCTTGGACTGCTCGAGCGCAAGCTTTATCACCCTCTTCTTGACCATCCTTATGACGGCCTTGCCCTTCAGTTTCTCCTTTATCTGGTGGAGTTGCTTTGCGGGGAGCTTGTGCATGTCGACCACACCGACTACCGGGTACTTCTCTATCTGGGCGATGAGCTCCTTGAGCGTGTCCTTCTTCTTCTTTGATACCATAAACATCACATTACGTCAATCTTCACCGGCTTGCCCATGGTGAGCTTGAGCGCCATGCTCCTTATGTTGCTCCTGCCCTTAGGCAGGTGGTCGTTGACGAACGCTATCGCAGTCTCCACGTTGGCCGCCACCTTCTCGTCGGGCATGTCCTCGGTGCCGACCGGTATCTGTATTACCGGGGTGTTGACGAGCCTTATCTTCACGGAACTCTTGGCCCTCCTCAGTATGCCCTCGAGGTTTATCTTCGGCGGGAGCGGCTTTGGCATCCTTCCCCTCGTGCCGAGTATCATGCCGAGGTGCTTTCCTATGAGCGGCATGAGGGTAGCCTCGCTGAACCACCACGAGTATTCGCCTGCGAGCTTCTTGAGCCTCTTCTTGTCCTTCGCCAGCTTCTCGACGTCGGCCTTTGTCAGCGCGAGGTCTGCGTGCTTCTTGGCGTCCGCGTAGAGTGAGTCGCCGATGACCACGGTTTTGAGCTGCTTGCCGAGGCCCTCGGGCAGGTGGACCTCGAGGTTGAGCCTGTTCTCGGGCTTCTTCAGGTCCATGTCCCTGAGATTGAAAATGAGGTCCCAGGACTGCGCGAACTTCCTGGGCTTGGACTTTTCCTTCGCTTCCTTTATCTTATCCTGAATCGTTGCCATCCTGATTCCTCCTACCGAAGTAGTACAACGGAATTAGTTAAATATGAAGACCGGTATTTAAATTCTTTTCCTGCGCCTCTTGAGCGTGCCGAGCGTGTGCGTGTTGTGCTCCATGAAGTACAGGACTCTCGGCTTCAGGTCGTGCTCCACGTTGGGGAGCCTCGCAAGGAAAGACACTATCACCGAGCCCAGCCTGACGAGCTTTGGGTCCTCGACGTCCTTTGTGAAGTCGAGCGAGCCCTTGGCCTTCAGTATGTCCCAGAAGTGCCTGAACTCCTCCTTTAGGACCATCCTCTCCTTCTTGGTGAGCTCCGAGCGCAGCCTTATGCCGTTCCTTCCGACCTCGATGACCTTGTTCCTTATCCCCCTGGACAGCGTCCTGACGCTTCCCCTCTTTTCGGCAAGCCCCGTTATGCTATCCCATGTCTCGTCGAACGCGTCCGCGACCTTCCTGGCAGGCACATGGACGGCCGCCGCGACAGGGTTCTCCGGAGCCTGCGGGGCCTTGCTCTGGGCTATCACCGCCCTTGAGACCAGGTTGAGCCGGTTCTCGACCTCGAATATCTTCTTCGCAATCTCCCTGTAGTTGCTCTCTATCTTCTCGTCGAGCTCGGCCTTCCTCCTCTCCATGTTGTGGAACCTGTAATCGTGAAGCTCCTTTATGCCTTGGGTGAGCTGGTACTGGTTGTTGAGCCAGCTCTTCATCCTCTCTATCGCCCTGTTGTGCATCTCCATCTGGGCCTGCCTCTCCTTGTGCAGGAGGTAGTCGCCGAACCTGGCGAAGGCTATCCCGACGAGGGCGAAGCCCAGGATTGCCCCTATCGGGCTGAAGAACCACATGTTGCCTATGACCAGAGTTGCCTCTAGCAAAACGAATAGCATCCAAAACGTCTTGTCATGCTTGTGCATGAGTCATTATTCAGGAGTAAATAATTTAAACCTATCGGTGAAAACCGAGAGCATCTAATGCACTGGGTAATATGGGGCAGTGCCCCTATTCGTAGGAGCCTCTCAGCCTGCTTTCCAGGCCGCCGCCTCTTCTTCTGTTTCTCATTTCATTGAGCGTGTCGTAAGATACGTTTATGGTGCTCGTGTAGACAGGGGTTTGCGGAATGTGCCATGCCTCGAGTTCGCTTATGTTCTCGCCGGTCACGGGGTCTATCTCCCAAGCCTCGGTCTTTTCCCATGAGATTTTGGTCTGGCCCTTGCTACCTGCCATGACAATCCTATGGAAGAAAAAGATAAAAAGAGACATTCATTCTTTTCATCTCCCTATCGGGGGTTCCTCTTGCATAGCTTTTATTTCTTTCTGCTCTTATGTTTAAAATGGCACTGACCCTTTACATGGCACCGTCTGATGTCCAGACCCGATTGTACGCCGGCCAAGGTCTCGGCGACCTGCTTAAAGGAAAGCTGCCGTTTGTAATATCCATGAAGAAGCCTCTAGGCCGATGCCTGCTATCAGAGAAGAGGCGTCTGGAAGAGGGAGCAACCATAAGGGAGAATATCGCTTACTCGGACGCGTCCGGGCCATTATGCTATGTGCATGGCAACATAGTTGTCGACTTTGAAAACGGCCTGAGCTATTTTGCGAAGGAAGGTAGCAGAGACTTCGTGGAATGCGCGGACGTCGCTGGCCCAAGGGATTATGACAAGATGGTCTCATCAGCGCTTTTTTTCGATTTCGACGGCAAGTTAGAAGAGTTCAAGGAATCTTACAGGCGATTGGGGTTTCACTTCCCTGTGAAGGGTTAATGCTGCCCTATTCTTCCTTCTTTTCCCCGGTGCCCTCTTGGCTCTCACCCTCGGCGGCCTCAGAGCCTTCGGAAGCCTCTTCGGTCTTCTCCGCTTCCTTGGCCGCCTCTTCCGCCTCGTGCTTGTGCTGCTCGGCGAGCTCCTTCTCCTCTTCGGTGACCTTGCCCTCGCCGACCGTGACGCCCATGCTCCTGCAGGTCCCTTTTATCTGGTTCACGTATGGTGCGTCGTCGGAGCCGAACTTGGCCCTGGCTATCTTCTTCACCTGCTCGAGCGTGAGGTCCCCTATCCTGTCCTTCCCGGTAGTCGCGCCGCCCTTGGGCAGGTTGAGCTCCTTGAGTATGAGCGCGGAGGCCGGAGGCTTCCCGACCTCTATCCTGTATTCCTTGGTGTTCGTGTCGACTATGACCTTCACAGGCACCTTGAGGCCCGCGAGGTCCTTCGTCTTCTCGTTTATCGCGTTGACCACGTCGCCGATGTTCACCTTGAGGGGTCCGAGCGCCGGCCCGAGGGGCGGGGCTGCGCTTGCCTTGCCGCCTTCCACCACCGCGTCCACCGTCTGTTCTGCCATGTCTACTCACTCTTCCCCTTCTTCATTACCCTTATGAATTCAGTCGCAATCGTGACCGGTATCGGGATGCTGGCCTCCATGAGCTCTATCGTGACCTCGTTCTTGGTCTTGTCGACCCTCTTTATCTTGCCCTTCTCGGCCTTGAACGGGCCTCCCATGATTTCCACGATGTCTCCCTCCTCCACGTTTATGGAGGCGACCTCCGTCTTCATGAAGTGCTCTATGTCCGAGAGCTTCACCGGCTTCTCTATCAGGCCCTTGGTGTGCATGACTCCCCTGAGCGCCTTGTGTATGTCAGCGGTGTTCCCTTCTATGAATATGTATCCCTTCAGTTCCGCAGGGTGCATTATCGCCTTGACGTCAAGGTTCTCCGCGTTGACCCTGCTGTTTAGCATGTCCATTACTATGTCTTCCCTTCCGCCTGTCGTTCTGAGCGTGTATATCATCTTTCTTGCCTCGTGCCTAGAGTCCAAGGAATGCGAACGCGATGTATATCGCGAATCCGATAGCCCCTATCACCGCTATTCCGAGGACGCATATCCTAGTCGAAGTGGCGAACTCGTCCTTGCTCGGCTTCCTCGCCACCTGCAGTATCCTCTTCCATTCGAGGAGCTTCGACTTGATATCAAATTTCATATTATTAGTCACCACAGATTGATATATTTAATCCTAGGTTTATATTAAAAGGTTTAAAAAAGTGCCCCCGCCTATTTGCCCACGAAGTCTATCCCGAGCACCTTCTCTATCTCTTTCTGCTTCTGCTGGGTGTAGGTGTTCTCGGGGCCGTATATCTGCGCTGACTTGACGCCCGTGACTATGAGCATCGTCCTCACGCTGTCGCCGAGCGCCTTGTCTATCTGGGCTCCCCAGATTATCTTGGCGTCCGGGTTGATCTTGTTGTTGACGGCCTCCACGATCTCCTGGCACTCCTTTATGGTCACTCCCTCTCCGCCCGACACGTTTATGAGCGCGCCGTTCGCGCCCTCTATCGCCACGTCTAGCAGCGGGTTGGTCAGCGACTTCTCGACCGACTCGACAGCCCTGTTCTCGGAGTCGGACTCGCCCATGCCTATCATGGCGAGGCCTCCCGAGCTCATGACGGCCCTGACGTCAGCGAAGTCGAGGTTGACGAGGCCGGGCTTCGTGATGAGCTCGGCTATACCCTTGACCGCGTTGACGAGTATCTCGTCAGCGACCTTGAATGCTGTGAGTATGGAAACGTCCGGCACTATCTCGAGCAGCTTGTCATTCGGTATTACTATGAGAGTGTCCACGACGGACTCGAGGTTCTCGAGGCCCTCCTGTGCGTTCTTGAGCCTCGACTTGCCCTCCATGGCGAACGGCATCGTGACTATCGCGACGGTGAGCGCGCCCACCTTCTTTGATATGTCCGCTATGACCGGGCTCGCCCCGGTTCCGGTGCCGCCTCCGAGGCCGCAGTCGATGAAGACCATGTCCGCGCCCTCGAGCGCCTTCTTTATCTCCTCCTTGGTCTCCTTTGCCGATTCCGCGCCTATGCCCGGGTCGGCCCCGGCGCCAAGTCCGCCGGTTATCTCCTTTCCGATAAGAATCTTCTTGTCAGCGTCCGTGTAGAGGAGGTCCTGCGCGTCCGTGTTGATCGCTATGGTCTCCGCGCCGACTATCCCGACCTGCATGAGCCTTGAAAGCGTGTTGCCTCCGCCGCCTCCGACACCGACGACCTTTATCTCGGCCTTCCTGGACTCCAGTATCCTTCGGAGCTCTTCGTCCATCTCGTCGTCCCTGTCGACCCTCTCGCTTGTCATTCGGGAAACTCCCATCTGGGCCATCGGGGACTCCGTCTCCAGTGCGGAATTTATTATCGACTCAGCAACCATATCACCATACCTCCAAGCTTCAATTGACTATGCAATTCGGTTAAAGATTCGAAGATTTTTAAATCTATCTTCGCAGGTTCACCGGTTATAGTGAAATAAATGGAAGTTAGATATTTAAGCATTTGCACGATTCGTTTTTCTTCGGCTCCGGGTATTCCACGAGGGCTGGACGGCGTCCGGCCTCAGCTCCTTTTGGTCAGCCTGAGCACGACGCCGAACGCCCGCTCCAGGTCCTCCTCCCTGACCATGAAGAAGTGCTCCCTGTAGCATATCATGGAGTCTATGATGCTCACACCGTTCATGGCCAGCTCGTTGGAGAGCGTCGCGAACACCCCGGGTATCTTCGTTATGTCATCGGCGTAGGATATCACGAGCTCCCCGAGGCTCTTCTGCGTGTATTCTATGTCGCCCTCGGAGAATATGGACTTTATCTCGCCGAGGAGCTCCTCGTCCATGTTTATCTTTATGTGGTTTGTGACCTCCAGTATCTTGAGCGTGCTGCTCCTCGGAAGGTCCACCTTGGTGTACAGCGTCCTGGCAAGCCGCTGGGTCTCGTCGTTCCTCTTGAGGAGTATTGAGGCGAGCCTTGTCTTGGTGCTTATCTTGGATTTCTTGAGAAGGTCGTATATGCTCTTGTAGTGTGCCTCCTTGTCCTTGCTCTCATATCGCCTTATCGCGCTTATTATGGCGTCCTTGCTCTCGGGGATGTTCTCCTTTGCGGCTATCTCCCTTGCTAGGGCGCTCGTGTTTATGAGCCCCCTCATCATGGTTTTCCTTATCTCTATCCTGGAGTCTATGTAGTCCCAGACCCTCTTGTTTATGTTTGTCATATTTTACAGATATGTGTCACATCTTATAAACTTTCATAATTCTTGTCAATATTTTTTTATTCAATAATTGACGCATATCCTTAATGGACGCCATTGACGTCAGGCAGAGGAAGATGGTCTGTTTCGACATGGACGGGACCCTTCTGGACGGTGAGGTGCTCGACGCCGTGGCCGAGAGATGCGGCATCGGCGATGAGGTCAGGCGCATAACCGACCTTGCCATGAACGGCATGATAGGGTTCGAGGACGCCGTGAGGATGAGGCTCGGCCTCTTGAAGGGCCTTCCCGTCTCCAGGCTTATCGAGATAGCAGACTCCGTGCCCCTGATGCCGGGAGCGGTGGAGCTTATTGCGAGGCTGAAGGAGAAGGGTTTCGTCACGGGGATGATAACCGGCGGGTTCTCCCCGGTTGCGAGGCGCGTTTCCGAGAGGCTCGGTCTCGACTTCTTCGTGGCGAATGACCTCGGGGAGAGCGGGGGCCTGCTGAACGGGGACTTCGGTATGGTTGTCAGCGCGAACAAAGGGGACCTCCTGAAAAAGGAGGCGATGAGGTTTCGCGCGCAGATGGTCTTTGCTGTCGGTGACGGCAGCAACGATTTGGGCATGCTGATGGCGGCGGACGTCGGGATAGCGTTCTGCCCGAAGCCCGCGCTTGAGGAGAGGGCTCGGGTCTGCATAAAGGAGAAGGACCTCATGCGGGTCTGGGATTATATAGGGGAGGTGTGATGTGATGAAATCGAGACTTTTCATACCGGGACCGGTAGATGTGAGCCCGGAGGTGCTCGCCGCAATGTCGGTCCCCATGATGGGACACAGGACCGCGGGCTTCAGCAAGCTCTACACGTCTGCGGTGGCTAAGCTGGCGAAGGTCATGATGACGGACGGGACGTGCCTGCTTTCCACGTCCTCCGGCTCGGGTTTCATGGAGGCCGCGGCTAGGAACTGCGTGAAGGACAAGGTGCTCAACACCGTCTGCGGGGCGTTCTCCGACAAGTGGCATGGCATAGCCGTCAGCTGCGGAAGGCCCGCTGAGAGGCTGGACGTCGAGTGGGGCAAGGCTATAAAGCCCGAAATGGTGCGGGAGAAGCTCGAAGGCGGAGGATTCGATGCGGTGTGCGTGACGCACAACGAGACCACCACAGGCGTGACCAATCCGATAGAGTCCATAGCCAAAGCCATGAAGGATTTCCCCGATGTCCTGTTCATGGTTGATGCTGTAAGCTCCCTCGGGGGAATAAAGGTTGACACCAAGGCGCTCGGGATAGACTTCTGTCTTTCGAGTTCGCAGAAGGCGCTGGGCCTTCCGCCAGGTCTTTCTGTGGCCGCCGTTAGCGAGGCCGCGTTCGAGAGGGCCGCCCAGGTCTCCGGGAGGGGGTACTACTTCGACCTGCTGGAGCTGCGGAAGATGCACGAGAAGGGGATGACCCCTTACACGCCATCGATAAGCCACATAAACGCGCTGGACCTGCAGCTGGGCAGGATACTTTCGGAGGGTCTGGACAAACGGTTCAGGAGGCACGCCGGCCTGGGAAGGATAACGCGGAAGTGGGCGGTCAGCACGGGATTCTCCATATTCGCCGAGAAGGGATACGAGTCGGATACTGTGACGTGCATCACGAATACGCTGGGTGTGAACATAAAGGGCGCCCAGAGGCTCATGGAGATGGAGGGTTACGGTATGGACGCCGGCTACAGGAAGCTTAACGAGAAGCTCGAAGCCGCCGGCAGGCCAGGAACGTTCAGGATAGCCCACATGGGGGACCTGACGAAGGAGGACCTCCTCGATTTCCTCTACGCGCTCGAGGATGTTTTCAGGAAGATGGGGGCGATATGATGAAGGTGCTTCTCACGGACAACGTCGACAGGGCCGCTGCGGATATCCTTGCTGAGTCTGGGGTAGAGGCGGATTTCTGTCCCACGCTCCCGCCAGAAGAACTCATGGAGAAGTTGGTGGGCTACGACGCGGTGATAGTCAGGAGCGCGACTAAGCTCACGGCCGACATCATAGGCGCGGCTGCGGGTCTCAGTGCCATAGGCCGGGCTGGCGTCGGCGTGGACAACATAGACCTTCCGGCGGCAAAGGAACGAGGGATAGCTGTGTTCAATTCGCCTTCAGGGAACGTCAATGCCGTAGCGGAGCATACCGTAGGACTCATGCTTTCCCTTGCAAGGAACATACACCTCGCGCACGGTCACGTGAAGGCCGGAGGCTGGGACAAGAAAAGGTTCAAGGGCGTGGAACTTCGCGGGAAGACGCTGGGGATAGTGGGCCTCGGCAAGATTGGGCGGCTTGTAGCCTCGGCGGCAAATGGGCTGGGAATGGAAGTAGTCGGTTATGACCCTTTCGTCACTGCCGACCAGGGTGCCGCGGCGGGTGTCGCCATGACAGGTCTCGACGGGCTGCTCCAGTCATCGGACTTCATAACGGTTCACGTCAATCTCACCGATGACACGAGGGGACTGATTTCCGCGAGGGAGTTTTCCATGATGAAGGACGGTGTTAGGATACTCAACGTCGCCAGGGGAGGCATAATAGACGAGGCCGCGCTGTGCGCCGCCATCAGGTCAGGGAAGGTCGCGGGTGCGGCCATCGATGTCTGGGAGAACGAACCGCCTTCGGAATCGGAACTTCTGGGACTGGACTGCGTCCTTGCGTCCCCGCACCTGGGCGGGTCGACCGCTGAATCGCAGAAGAATGTTGCCGTGGACGTTGCGAGGAACATCTCGATGTTCCTCCGCGATGGGAAGTCGGAGCCGCAGTGCAGGGTCGCGTGAACGGTCATGATGCGGGGTTCACGACCCTTCCTAGGAAGAGGATGTTCCCGGTTTCCTTCTCCTGGATTATGAATATGAACGGGTGGTCTGCCCGGAAGATGTTTCTTGGAGCAGCGGCCGAGAGTCCTGCCGCGACGACCGTAGCTGCCGCGGCTTCCGTCCCCTCCTCGTTCACCTTTACGTATGCCTGATGGATCACGCTGCTGATGAAGAGATCCCTGTTTCCGGTCATCCCGGACAGGTCGGCAGCTCCGGTGAACGCCGTCGGCATCCCCATCGCGCCGAGTGCATCGTTCATGAAGTATTTCGTGTCGAACTCGAACCTGGGAAGGTAGATGCCGCTGAGATCGGTCTTCTCCATCTGGCCCCTCAGTTCCTCGATGCTCTCTGCGGTAAGACTGACTTTTATCGAATCTATGTCCTCCGTCGGAAGTATTATCAGCATCGATATCTTATCGCCCTTGTATGGAAGCTCCAGTATCTGGAGGTCCCCGGTGTCGGCGTAGTTGAACTCGGCCTTGTCGTTGTCCATGAACATCATGGGGACTCTCACTGTGTTGCCTTCCGTTATCTTGAAGTCCTGGTCCCTGGTGCGTGACGCGTCGAACTGCCATTCCCACGTC
>CAZTRL010000043.1:0-9444 GCA_964616715.1 uncultured archaeon
GCATCGCTTTTGTATTCGGATTTGGGTATTCTTACCACCACTCCTTATGTGTTTTACCGCGCCGCTTTAAATAACTTTCTAAAGCACCATCCCTGTTATCAAAAGCAGCACGCCTATGCCCATGAAATCACCCACGGTCGTGAGTATCGGGACGACCACGTTGTCCGGGTCGATGCCGTTCCTGTATATCATGTAGCTCGCGAATATGGCGAGGAGTATGAGGACGGAGATCGTCACGAGCCCGGAGAAGAACGTGACGACCGGGAAGAGGAAGAAGGACTCGGCCTCCCCGCCGAAGAAGGAGTTGAGGGCGGCCGCGGCGAGGCCCAGCATGAAGAACGACAGAACGGATGTTATCGCCATGGCGTAGACGTTGCTCTCCAGCGTCTTGCTCCTCCGGAAGTCTGGCTTTATGAGGCCCATGTGGAGGGCCGACGAGAGCCTGCTCGCTATGACGCTTGAGACGTTGCCGTTTATGGCGTTGAAAGACGGGACTATCACGAGTATCCCGGGGAGCATCTTGAGGAGATCCTCGTTGTTTCCGAGGAACAGGCCCGAGAACACGCTTATCATGGCGCATACCGACAGAACCGGTATGCTCTCCTTGTATATGGCCCTTGCGTCTATCATATCCCAAGCCCCATTATCAGCCTTACAGCCAGGAGAAGGCAGATTATCGTCACGACGTCGCCGATGCTGGCCCCCGCCGGCAGCGTTATGTTGTCAGGGTCGAGCCCCTTCCTGTAGCTTATTATCGCAATCCCGGACGTCATGAATGAGAGGATGGAGCCCGACATGACGCCCGTCAGGACGGACACGGACATGAATCCCCAGACGCTCATGCACGGCCCGCCGGTGTAGGAGCACACGAGCCAGGCGAAGATGGAAAGGATGAATGAAATGAATATGCTGAGGCTTATGCTTACCTCTATGTTCCTCAGAAGGTCCCTCGATATCTTCTTTGAGGATATGTAGCCCAGATGAAGGGCGGAGCAGAGCCTCGCGCCGAGGGCTGACGAGATGTTCCCGCGAAGGCCCAGCATTCCGGGGACGAGTATGAGTATCCCGGGGGCGTAGGACGCCTCCTCCAGGACGTCCCTGAGGAACCCTCCAGTGAATATCCCGACGACGGCGAAGAGCACTATAACGGGAAGCGTCTCCTCTATTATCCTGACTATAGAATTCGAGACGGCCATTATAATAGAGTGGCCCTACCTGATATAAATTATAAGGAACGGGCCGAAAGGATATAGTATGGCGCGCGCGAAAAAGGTGCTGGCCGGCGGGGTGTTCAACATCCTGCACCCGGGCCATGTCCACTTCCTCATTAAGGCCAGGAAGCTCGGGGACGAGCTCGTTGTCGTTGTGGCGCACGACGAGACGGTCAGGAAGAGGGGAAAGAAGCTGCTGTTCCCGGCGGCCGACAGGGCGCGCCTCGTAGAAGCGCTCTCCTGCGTGGACAGGGCCGTGGTCGGCGACCCCGGCGACATGTCGAAGGTGGTCTCCGGGGAGAAGCCCGACGTCATAGCGATAGGCTACGACCAGGACGAGGGTGAGGCCATTATGGCGTGCAGGAATGCGGGCCTCTCCTGCAGGATAGCGAGGATAGGCGAGCTCAAGGGATACTCAACGAGGGGGATAACCGGTGAGTGACATGAAGAAGGGACAGATGTGGACTTTCGACATGGCGCTATCGCTTCTCATATTCTTCAGCGCCCTCCTGACGCTGCTTTTCGCGTGGGGATACATAAACCAGGGCATAGGCGAGACCACCGAGATAAAGAGTGCCCAGCTGATGGCGCTGACCGTCAGCGACTCGATGATAAGGACCGGGGGTCTCCCTGATGGCTGGAACGCGACCAGCGTGCGGGTAATAGGCCTCGCCTACAGCCAGGGCATCCTGGATCCCGGCAGGGTCGGCGAGTTCATATCCTTGGACCACGAGAAGGCAAGGATACTCATGGGCATACTCCCCTACGACTTCTACTTCGAGATGCGCGACATAAACGGCACGCTCTATGCGAACACGACCGTTCCGGTCGCGACGAACGCCTCCTACGTCATACCGGTGGAGCGTTACGCTACATACGGCGGAAGGATAGTCAAGGCAAGGTTCGTCTTCTTCGCCTGACTCTGCGGAACCCATTTAAATCATGCATTCAAACATAAACCGTGGTCACCATGAAGAAGCAGTTCATATCGTCATTCTCGAGGAACGGCGAGGCGGTAGACGACATGTTCGCCGTCAAGTTCAAGAAGCCACCCTCCGACTACAAGGGCGCGGAGAAACCGGGAAAGTGGTTCGAGGCTAGGCTAGCCGACAGCACAGGCGAGGTCACCGCCAAGTACTGGGGGCGCGAGGAGCACGAGACCGAGAGGGTGTACTCGTCCTTCGGCAAGGGCGACATAGTGCACGTGAAGGGGGTGCTCCAGGAGTACCCTCCGGGCAGCGGCAAGTTCTCCATCTCGATAGACGCATCCAAGGGGGAGCTTAGGAAGTGCCCGCCCTCAGAGTGCTCCGTAGACGATTTCGTGGCCAAGAGCAAGAGGGACGTGAGCCAGATGCTTTCGGAGGCAAGCGGCATGCTCTCCTCGATAAGGAACCCCCACCTGAGGGCTCTCGTCGACTCGTTCACAACAGACAGGGATTTCGTGGCGGCCTTCTCGAGGGCGCCGGCCGCGATGGAGTACCACCAGAACTACATAGGCGGGCTCCTCGAGCACACGCTAAACGCCATGAAGATGGCGGCATCCTTCTGCGACATCCACGCCGAGCTAGACCGCGACCTTGTCTTGGCGGGGACGTTCCTGCACGACATAGGAAAGGTCAAGGAGCTCGGCATATCCGGCGCCGTCATAGACGTCACGGAGGACGGGATGATGATAGGCCACATAACGATAGGCTACGAGATGGTCGCGGAGAAGATAGAGTCGATAAAGGGCTTCCCCAGGGAGCTGCGCCTCAAGGTGCTGCACATAATGCTCTCCCACCACGGCCTTCCAGAGTATGGCTCGCCGAAGAAGCCGCAGCTTCCGGAGGCCGTCGCCGTCCACCAGGCTGACGAGGCGGACGCCAAGATAGACATATACCTGCGCCTCAAGAGGGAGGCGAGCACGGAAGACCCGTGGGTGTGGACCAAGAAGTTCGGCCACATATACCTCAAGTGACCCCGCCTGGCAACTCATTATTACGTATACGAACGGTTCGGAACCGAAACATTTATATACCACCTTCTCCATTAATACCTACATGATAGGACTATGGAAGGTTGCCACGGCCAACGGAAGGAAGAGGGGCTTCATAACGGTCTACATACTGCACAGCCTCAGCAAGAAGCCGAAGTCCGGCTACGACATCCTCTCGGAGATAAAGTGCAAGTGCGGGGACAGGTGGGTGCCGAGCAAGGGGACGATGTACCCGCTCCTCGGCCAGCTCGAGGAGGAGGGCCTCATAGCGGTCAAGGACGTCGGCAAGCGCTCGAAGAATGTGTTCGAGATCACGCCGAAGGGGAAGAAGATGCTCGCCGGGCTCCGCAAGGAGCGCGAGATGATGAGGGAGAGGTTCGCTCACTTCCGCAACCTCCTGTCGGACGTGATGGGTGAGGGCAACGCGGAGATGTTCGACCTCCTCTTCAAGATAAAGGAGAAGTCGCTGACCGTCCCGAGGGAGCGGAGGGCCGAAGCGGCAAAGGTGCTGGGCAAGTGCCTGGAGGGCCTCAACAAGATAGGTGACTGAGATGCCAGTGATAAAGGTGGACAAGCTGACGAAGAAGTTCGGGAACCTTACGGCAGTCGACGCCATATCCTTCGAGATAGAGGAGGGCGGCATATTCGGGCTCCTCGGGCCTAACGGCGCGGGCAAGACCACCACCATATCGATGCTCTCAACGACGCTCAAGCCGACCTCCGGCAAGGCGACCGTCAACGGCTTCGACATCCAGGAGAGCGAGGACGACGTCAGGAAGTCGATAGGCATAGTCTTCCAGGACCAGAGCCTGGACGAGGAGCTGACCGCCCAGGAGAACATGGACTTCCACGGAAGGCTCTACAGGATACCCAGGGCAGTCCGCGAGAAGAGGACCGAGGAGCTGCTCAAGCTGGTAGGGCTCTACGAGAGGAAAGACGGCCTCGTGAAGACGTTCTCCGGCGGCATGAGGAGGAGGCTCGAGATAGCCAGGGGCCTGCTGCACGAGCCCAAGGTGCTGTTCCTCGACGAGCCCACGCTCGGGCTGGATCCCCAGACCAGGAACTACCTGTGGCAGTACATAAGGAAGCTCAACAAGGAGAAGGGCATCACGCTCATACTCACGACGCACTACATGGACGAGGCTGACAGGCTGTGCGAGAAGGTCGCCATAATAGACCAGGGGAAGATAGTGGCGATGGACACCCCCTCGATGCTGAAGGACAAGATAGGCGGGGACTTCATAGTAATACAGACGCCGCAGGCTAAGAAGCTGCAATCGAAGGTGGAGAAGCTCCCCTGGGTCAAGCACGTGAAGGAGCACGAGGGCTCCGTCAAGATAAACGTCAACACCGCAGAGAAGCACATAGCCGCGATAACGGACATAGCATCAAAGAACGGCGTCTCGATAGACTCCATTTCCATCCACAAGCCCAACCTCGAGGACGTCTTCCTCCACTTCACCGGAAAGAGCATAAGGGAGGAGGAATCGGGCTTCAAGGACAGCATGAGGCTTCGGAGAAGGATGTGGACTAGGAGATGATTGGCATGGACATAGTGTACACGATATGGCTGAGGAGCATGAAGCGGTACATCCGCTCGAGGAGCAGGATAGTCGGGAGCCTCGGGATGCCGATGTTCTTCCTGCTCATACTGGGCTTCGGCCTCAACTCAGTCGTCAGCATACCCGGGGCGTCCAACGGGTACACCGAGTTCATAATCCCGGGGATAGTGGCCATGAGCATACTGTTCACGTCGGTGTTCTCGGGCATCCAGATAATCTGGGACAGGCAGTTCGGGTTCCTCAAGGAGACGCTCGTCGCCCCGGTCTCCAGGCTCGAGATAATGCTCGGCCAGACGCTCGGGGGCGCGACGACGTCGTTCATCCAGGGCTCCATAATACTCGTGCTGTCCCTCTTCATAGGGCTCAACCTCGCGAGCATCCCCGGCTTCGTCGTGGCGTTCGTCTTCATGGCGCTCATAGGGATATCGTTCACGGCCATGGGGATAGCGATAGCCTCCAGGATGGAGGACATGCACGGCTTCCAGCTGATAATGAACTTCGTGATATTCCCGATATTCGGCCTGTCGGGCGCGCTCTTCCCGATAGACACCCTCCCCGTCTGGCTGAAGTCGCTGACGCTGCTCGACCCGCTCACCTACGGTGTGGAGGGCGTGAGGTACGGCCTGCTCGGCACGTCGGCGATAAACCCGTTTGTGAGCCTTGCCGTTCTGGCTGGATTCGCCGCGGCGATGCTAATTGCCGGAGCATACCTTTTCAGGAAGATAAGCATATGAGAAAGGGGACCGACGGGGCTCAGAGCTCGATCTCGAACATCTTGTACTTGACCTTTATCTTGTAGCCTGCGTCCTTTATCTTCTTCAGGACGTAGCTGTCCATGCTCTTGGACGTGCCCATCTGCTGGAGGCCCAGCTCGATGGCCAGCAGCGGGTTCTTTATCTCCGCGACTATCTCCTTGTCGCGAAGGATTATCTCTATCGCTGGCTTTCCGCCTACCGAGAGGTAGAAGTGAATCCTCCCGCTTATAAGCTCGAGTATGCTAGTGATAAGGCTCATGCCAGTCCCATTGCCCAGGAAACGAGAAGATGCGACCTACTTCTTCTTTCCCTTGAAAGGTATGAGGGTGAACTCCACGTTGCCGTTGACCTTGACCTGCGTGCCGCCAACGTCGAACTTTATGCCGTCGAGGCAGACGTTCGCGCTGGTCTCCTTCCCCTCTATGATGCTCAGGAACTTGACAAGCAGCTCTTCCTTGTTCTTGATTATTTCCTCCACGAAACCCATCAATGACACCTCCGTATAGCCGTTACCGGCGAGTTAAATAAATATACACCGAGGCAATTAATAAATGATACCCAGGGCCGGTGCTTCCACATGGAGAACATCATAGTAGGACGAGACAGTGACGACATACTCAAATACGGAGAGAAGGGCACAGCCTTCATAGGAAAGCACATAGTCGGAAAGGGGGAGGAAGCGCACCTGACTAACCCCATAATGATGGACGTCACGAGGCCCCACGTGGTGCTCGTGTGCGGAAAACGCGGGACTGGAAAGAGCTACAGCGCGGGGATAGTCGCGGAGGAGATAGCCTCCCTGCCGCCGGAGATAGCCGAGAACCTCGCCGTCGTGTTCTTCGACACCATGGGCATATACTGGTCCATGAAGAACCCCAACGAGAGGGACAAGGAGCTCCTGAAGGAATGGAACCTCAAGCCCCAGGGCCTGGAGATAAACCTCTTCGTCCCGACGGGCTACGCCGAGGAGTACGAGAAGGCGGGCATAACGTACGACAGCACGTTCAACCTCGTCTGCTCCGACCTGGGAGCCGAGGAGTGGGTGCTCACGTTCGGCTTCTCGTTCGTCGACGAGTACGGGACGACCATAGAGAGGGTCATAAAGGCACTG
Source organism: uncultured archaeon (assembly GCA_964616715.1). Taxonomy (GTDB): domain Archaea; phylum Aenigmatarchaeota; class Aenigmatarchaeia; order QMZP01; family JAFGSV01; genus JAFGFG01. Next base: position 6,615 of record CAZTRL010000043.1, read on the forward strand.
AAGAAGAAAAAAGGAGGATCATACTCAATACAGGACATAATAGATGCGGTCAACGCGGACGAGAGGGCGGAGAAGAAGGTAAAGGATGCCCTGATCAACCGTTTCATGGCGGCCGAGAGCTGGGGAATATTCGGCAAGACAGGCACGAAGATAGAGGACCTGGTGAGGCCGGGGAAGGTCGCGATAGTGGACGTCTCCCACTACATGCAGATATCCGAGGGCTGGTCCGTGCGCCCAATGATAGTGGGCCTGCTGTCGAGGAAGATATACCATGCCAGGTCGCTTGCCAGGAAGTCCGAGGAGCTTGAGGTCATAACGGGTGAGACGAGGACCACGATGCCCATGGTCTGGATAATGGCCGACGAGGCCCACCAGTTCCTGCCGACGGACGGCAAGACGGCCGCGACGGAGCCCCTGCTCACGCTCGTTAAGCAGGGAAGGGAGCCGGGGATATCGCTCCTCTTCATAACTCAGAGGCCCAACAAGCTGCACGAGGACGCGCTTGCGCAGTCGGACATAATAATCGCCCACAGGCTCACCGCGGAGGCTGACATAACGGCGCTGCGCGGCGTCATGCAGACATACATGCTCGATGACATCCAGGAGTACATAAACAGCCTCCCGCGAAAGAAGGGCACCGCGATAATCCTGGACGACAACTCCGAGAGGATATACACCGCCCAGTGCAGGCCTAGGAAGAGCTGGCACGCGGGCGGCTCCCCCATAGCGATAAAGGAGGCGAGCATCCTGGGCTGAGGCCCGGTGGCTTCGCATGCTCCAGCTGACGAGGATAGAGCCGGGGTCGCTTGCCATAGCCTGCGCGCTCCTCGGCTTCTTCCTGGGGCTGCTGCTCGGTATATTCGGGGCGTCGCTCTCCTTCTCCACGGACGCTGTGCTGTACGCGCTGCCGCTGCTCGGGGCCGACCGGATGGACTCCCTGATAAAGTCGGTGCTGATGTCGATGGGCCCGCTGACCATAATACTCTCGTCGCTCGTCTTCTCGATAGCCGGCCTCATAGGCGGATTCGTCGCGGCCATCATTTACAACCTAGCGGCGGCGAGGTTCGGAGGCGTCGCGATACACCTCGCCGAGTATGTGCCCCCCGAGAAGCCCCAGCTTCAGGAGGTCGAGAGCGAGGAGCAGCTGGAAGGAAAAGAGCAGCAGGAGCAGGAACAACGGCCTCAGGAGGCGCCTGCAGAACAGCCCGCGGAGGAAACCCTGCAGGAGCAGCCCGTCCCGCAGTACGAGGACGAGATGGAAAGGATAGAGAGCGTCGTCAACCAGCGGCCCAGAAGGCGCCAGCGTCCCTAGGCTCCATTGTCATTTTCCACTTCTGCGGACATGCCCGATATTTGTGTTTCCTGCATAGGATCTATGCTCAGTACGACTACGAGAGTAAGTACCAGACAGACAGCCGCGAGGAAGAGTTTTAAAACATGCTGTCACATAATAACGGTTATGGTGGGATTTGAGGGTGCATTCGACGAGTTCTCGGTGGAGATGGGGGATTTCGATGTCTCGAAGCGCGATGATTACCACAACTGCCTCTGGCAGTGCTCGGAAGGCGGCAGCATCGACCAGCTCCCCGTGATACACAACGGCAAGATACTCTTCGGCTCCTTCAACCGCAAGTTCTACGCCCTCGACCTCAGGACCCACGAGCCCGTCTGGATTTTCGAAGCCCATGACAGGATAGGGCTCTCATCCCCTGTCCTCTACAAGGACTCGGTGATATTCGGAAGCTATGACAGGAACGTCTACCGCCTTGACACGGAGACAGGGAACCTGATATGGAAGTTCGAGACCCAGGGGGAGATAGCGTCGAGCGTGGTCACCCACGAGGGGCTGTGCTATTTCAGCAGCAGGGACCAGAACCTCTATGCCGTAAGATGCGATGACGGGGGCCTCGTGTGGAAATTCCACACCTACAAGCCCAACGTGTCGGTCCCGACCATCCACGGCGAAAGGATGTTCTTCGGGTCCTCGGACAGGAACCTGTACTGCCTTGAGAGAAAGACCGGCAATCTGATATGGAAGTTCGAGGCCGAGGAGGAGCTCGTGGTCATCAGGCCTCTCCTCATAGTGAACGACTGCATATACCTAGGCACGATGGGGACGATGATATACTCGATCAGCATCAATGACGGGCGCCTCGTGTGGAAGAAGAAGTTCGGGGATTACGGAATGACGAGGGGCGGCGCATACCTGAAGGGGATGATAGTCCAGCCTACCCAGGGCGGCTTCCTATACGCGTTCACCCCCGACGGAAGGGTTCTTTGGAAGGTCACGAGGAACGAGACTTTCACTTCAGTGATAACCGACGGCGAGAGGATATACACAAGCTCGGAGGACGAGTACTTCTACTGCTTCGACTCCGACGGAAAGCTGGTATGGAGGTTCAAGATGGAAGGGCCTGTCTGGCAGCCCGCGCTTGTGCATGAAGGCGTGGTCTACGCCGGCTCCAATGACTGCTTCCTCTATGCGCTTGACGCCAGGAGCGGTGAGCTCCTCTGGAAGTTCAGGTCCCCCGGCTCTCCCATAACGCATCCGCCAATAAGGAGCTATTTCGAGGTGAGTGTGAAGATCCGCGAAGAGGAGATCGGGAGCGGAAGCGACAAGAAGTACGAAGTCAAGTTATCTGACGACGAGGACGACGGAACAAGCAGCTACAAGTCCAGGATAACATACCAGATCTCCACGCAGTACGGCGCGAAGGGAAAGTACCAGATAGACTCCCACGAAGAGGAATTCTGAACGGCTGACTGAGAATCATTAAGGGCTCAGAAGCTACCTAGAAAATCATCCCCGCCGTCCGGGTCATTCTGGAGC
>CAZTRL010000044.1:0-9360 GCA_964616715.1 uncultured archaeon
TCAGCGACCCCGAGAAGTTCGAGGCCGAGGTACTCAATGAGCTCGGCATAAAGCCCGCCACGCACTCGACGCAGGTGAGCGAGCCGGAGTACGTGGCAGACTACATGCATTCCGTCGTCTCGGCATTCGGCGTGATAGCCAATCTCGCCGACGACATGAGGCACCTCCAGAGGAGCGAGATAGCCGAGGTCGGCGAGTCCTTCGACAGGGCGCAGGTAGGCTCGTCCACCATGCCCCACAAGAGGAACCCGATCAACTTCGAGAACGTCAAGAGCATGTGGAAGGTCTTCATGCCCATGATGGGCACGGTGTACATGGACCAGATATCAGAGCACCAGAGGGACCTGACAAATTCCGCTTCGGCGAGGTTCCTGCCAGAGCTGCTCGCGGGCTTCTACGTCTCCGTCCGGAGGATGAGGAAGACCATGGAGAAGCTCATCGTGGACACTGGAAGCCTTCGCAGGAACTTCGAGAAGAACCGCGACATGATAGTGGCCGAGCCCATATACATAATACTTGCCGCGAGCAACCATCCCGACGCCCACGAGTACGTCAAGCAGCTGACACTCGAGGCCCAACAGACCGGAGAGCGCCTCGTCGACCTTCTCTATTCGGACAAGTCCGTCCAGCCCTATCTCTCGAAGCTCACGGGAAGGCAGAAGGAGATGCTTTCAGACCCCGAGAAGTACACGGGAATAGCGTCGAAGAAGACGGAGAGCGTCTGCGCTTTCTGGAAGAAGAAGCTCAGGATATGACCGCCGAGAGGAAAGACGCTATCTCGGATGCGGCCTTATCGACGCTGTCGTAGCTTCTTGTTGCAACCTTCGGAAGCTCTGCTTTCGCCATGCCTCTTATCATGCCGGAGAGCTCCCTGCCGTATGACGGGTCGTAGAGAAGAAGTACCGGTATCTCGGGAAGTCCCATCTTCTTCCTCGCGCATGCATGCTCTATCTCTATCCCCGTTCCCAGGCTGGGGACTGTGACGTCGAACACCGCTGCCCCGAGCTCCCTCGACTCAAGCGCCTCGATTATCTTGGTGCGGTTGAATATGGTCCTCTCTTCCTTGTCCTCGGGAAGCCTGCCGAATGCATCCTGAAGCATGAGCATGGCCTCATCGTAAGTCTTCGCGGCGGTGTGCTCGGTGACGACATCATGCCCCGCGGACTTTATGGCGTCTATGAGAGCCCTGTTTATTTCAGCCCTCTCGCGCCGGTCCCTTGCACCCTGTATGGCGGCCCCGTAGAAAACCTTCATGATGATGGATGTCCCCGGGAAATTAAATAGTTTTAAATCCGTCCCTTTACAATATCTTATGGACACCATCATAGTTCTTGACTTCGGGGGTCAGTACACGCACCTCATCTCGAGGAGGGTGAGGGACATGAACGTCTTCTCGAAGGTCCTCCCTCCTGAGACCACTGCAGGTGACATTAAGAGGATAGATGGCCTGAAGGGTGTCATATTCTCCGGCGGGGCCGCGTCCGTCTACGACAAGGACTCGCCCAAGTGCGAGAAGGGAATGCTTTCAATCGGCGTTCCCATACTCGGCATATGCTACGGCCACCAGCTGGTGGCGCTGATGGATAAAGGAAGCGTCGCCTCCGGCAGGAAGGGCGAGTACGGGATAACAGAGATGGATATACTTAGGAAGAGCGCGATACTCGACGGTCTCTCTGGGAAGATGAACGTCTGGATGAACCACAGGGACGTTGTCGAGAAGCTTCCGGACGGATACTCGGTCGTTGCCTCCACCGCCAACTCGCCTGTCGCGGTTTTCGAGAATCCGCAGAAGAGGATATACGGGCTGCAGTTCCATCCGGAGGTCACCCACACCCAGAACGGCAAGAGGGTGCTCGAGAACTTCGTCACAGGCATATGCGGCGCGAAGGCCGAGTGGACAGCGGAGGCATTCGTCGGGGATTCCGTGAAAGAGGCGAAGGAGACAATCGGAGGCAAGAAAGCCATCATAGGCCTTTCTGGAGGCGTCGACTCATCCGTTGCCGCCGTGCTCATGAGCAGGGCCATAGGAAAGGATCTCACCGCAGTCTACGTGGACACCGGCCTCATGAGGTACAAGGAGACGGAGTTCATAGAGAGGATATTCAGAAGCTACGACCTGGACCTTCGGATAGTGCGTGCCCAGGACAGGTTCTTCCGGGAGCTGAAGGGCGTCACCGAGCCGGAGCAGAAGAGGAAGGTCATAGGAAGGACTTTCATAGAGGTATTCGATGACGTCGCCAAGGAGACCGGTGCAGATTTCCTCGTGCAGGGCACCATCTATTCGGACAGGATAGAGAGCGGGCATTCCAAGCATTCTTCAACCATAAAGTCCCACCACAACGTAGGCGGCCTCCCGAAGGACATGAAGATGAAGGTCTACGAACCCCTCCGGAACATCTACAAGGACGAGGTCAGGAAGGTGGCGAGGGAGATAGGCCTTCCGGACGAGATAATAAAGAGGCATGTGTTCCCCGGCCCTGGCCTCGGCGTGAGGATACTCGGGGAGGTCACCCCGGAGCGCGCGGAGATTGCCCGCGTCGCGGGCTACATCGTGGAGGACGAGCTTCAGAAGGCCGGCCTGCACGAGAAGGTCTGGATGGGTTTCGCGGTGCTTCTTCCGGTCAAGAGCGTGGGAGTGCAGGGCGACGAGAGGAGCTACAAGTACCCCGTCGTCATAAGGATAATAGAGTCGGAGGACGCGATGACCGCGAACTTCACAAAGATCCCCTACGACATACTCGAGAGGATGTCCACGAGAATCACGAACGAGATAAGGGACGTCAACCGCGTCGTCTACGACATAACGAACAAGCCGCCGGCGACCATGGAGTGGGAGTAGGCGGACGGTTCAGACGTCACCTGCGTATAGGCTTTCATCCGCCGGTCTGCTCGGCTGTCCAGGACCGCCGTCGGGCATGGGTTGCTCCACGACTATCACCTCGGAACCTTCCCCTCCCGGACTGTTTATCAGGATGTGCCTGGGCTTCTGTTGGGTCTTCTCGGAAAGTATGTCCTTTACCATGGACTTTACCTCGGCCGACACACTGGCCTTCACATTCGCCTTTATGAGAGTGGACTGCGGGGGGCTTTTGTATGAGTGTATCCAGTCGTTCCTCTCGTATATCTTCTTCGTTGCCGTCCGTCCCTTTTCCGGTCTCTCAGTCAGCTTGTACACGATGAGGCTTCCCCATATTTCATATTCATTGTTTGGTATATCATAGTTGATTATGATGTCGTAGTTGCCGCGGAGATGATGCCTGAGGCTCCCGTACTCGTCAGCTTCCTCTTCTTTTGCATCCTTCAAGCCGAAGAGCCTGCCGAGGAAGCCCCTGTCGAAGATGTAGAATGCGCATAGCAGGATTATAGTGAGCAGTATCATGCTTGAAATTGAAAAAATGCTTTAAAAGCCTTTCAGGCCTTTGTTGCCGGATGTCGTCAGGCCGCCCGGGATTCTAGATGCTCTCCATGTCCCATGTGACATTGTCGACGACCGCGACGCCCTTCTCCCTCAGTGCCTTCGCGAGGGTTGCGGCCATCTGGTCCTCGGTGGCCACTACCTTGGATTCGACGAGACCGGGAGCCTCGTTCAGGCGCCCGAGAACGTTCGTGTAACCGCTTATGTAACTTGTCGTGAACTCGCCGTTCCTTTTTCTGGACAGCAAGCCTAGCTTCACTTCTATGTCGAAGCCGTACCTTCTCTTCATCGCCCTGTGGTCATACCTCTCTATTATTACCCTCTCGCCAATCCCGTAGCGGCTGATGAACGTGTCCATGTCTGGAATCTTCATGATTTGATTTTCGCGCAAAGATTTTAAAACGGATGCGAAACTATTGACTATGATCTGCCTTGGCATAGAATCGACGGCTCACACTTTCGGCGCGGGCGTCTGCGACGGGAATGGGAAGTTGCTGTCTAACGAGAAGGATACCTACAAGCCGAAGGCCGGATGGGGCCTCGTTCCCATGGACGCCAGGAAGCACCACGAAGAGGTTGCCTCCCATGTGATGCTGAAGGCCATCGGGTCCGCGGGCGTCAATGAGGATGACATAGACATCATCGCATTCTCCCAGGGCCCGGGGCTCCCGCCGTGCCTGCACGCCGGGCTCAACTTCTCTGTTGATTTGGCGCGAAGGCTCCGAAAGCCGCTAATGGGCGTCAACCACTGCGTCGCTCACATAGAGATAGGGAGACTGATGACGAAGCTCGAGGACCCCGTGACGCTTTACGTGTCCGGCGCGAACACCCAGGTGATAGCCCACGTGGCCGGCAGGTACAGGGTGTTTGGAGAGACCCAGGACATAGGCATAGGAAACGCCCTCGACAAGTTCGGGAGGGAGGCGGGTTTCGAGTTCCCGCACGGCCCGAAGATAGAGGAGAAGGCGAAGGGCGGGAAATGGATAGGGCTGCCATACGTGGTGAAGGGCATGGACCTTTCGTTCTCAGGGATAGTCACCGACGCCACGAGGAAGCTGAAGAACGGCGAGAGCCTCAGGAACGTGTGCTTCTCCCTTCAGGAGACGATGTTCGCCATGGTCACCGAGGTGATAGAGCGGGCTCTTGCCCACACCGGAAAAGGCGAAGTCCTTCTCACCGGTGGGGTCGCCGCAAACAAGAGGCTTGCCGAGATGGTGGGGACGATGTGCAGGGAGCGCGGCGCCAGGTCCTCGGTCGTCCCGTGGGAGTACTGCATGGACAACGCCGCTATGATTGCCTGGACAGGAGTCCTCGCGCACCGCGCGGGCCAGAAGCCCCTGGACCTCCAGAATGCCGAAATACTCTCCCGGTGGAGGACAGACCAGGTGGAGACGCCCTGGATTCAACGCCCGTAGGACTCGAGGCCGAATCTGGACAGCCACGACTCGTGCCTGAAGATGGCTTCCGTGTCAATGGACTCGTTCACGTTGCCAAGCGCCTTTCTCTGCCTTCTCCCGGCGTATATGTCGCCCTTCTTTGATATGTACACGTCCCTTACCTGGTCGTATCTCTCGCCGTCGGATTCGAACTTCCCGATGTAGAAGAATATGGGCCTGTTCCTCAGCTTCTTCAGCGCGCCAAGGGATTTTTCCCTTTCCCCGAGTTTGTGAATGACCTGTACAGCGTTGCAGGCCTCATGTTAGACACCGGTCCGTGGAACAAGGACTTTGCCATCATAAGTGGAAAAAACTAAATTTTATAAAATGATTAGTCACTGGCAAAAGCCATTTAAATGATTGGGTCCAAAATAATGATTAACATGCCACGAATATCACTTGCCGGGAAACTAGCTTCGGTCCTAGTGGTAGTCGTGCTTGTGCATGCGTGAGCCGGTGCATCTTTGCCGGCTCGTGCAGCTTCTTGTTTTTCCTAAACACGGAAAAGCCTGTTCTACACGTTCCGGGAACTTGCTAAGGCTCCTTTGAAAAAGGAGAGTGGTGAAATGAAAAATGACGGGAATGGACGTGCCATGAGTCCTGAAGAGGCCATGGTCTATGTCAGGCTGAGGTCCTCCTCTAGGAACGAGAACTTCTTCAAGCCTAACATGGCCATATACATTCCGCAGGTCGTGAACGGGGAAAGCTTCGTGGACATCGATGTGGGGACCCTGAATGATGAAGGGACCGCCTTCGACATGAGAAGGATGACGGTGCCGCGCGAGAACTACAACGATGCAAACAAGCTCAGGGACTTTGTGACCGTGGACGTCCTGGGCAAGCCGTATGCCTCCATGAAGAACACGAACTTCATCGTGGATATATACAGGGTCTGAGACGCGGAGGCACGGTCCTCTAGACCAGCGTCCATATCCAGCCCAGCGCCAGCTTGGCTATTCCGTAGAGGATGATGCCTATTACGAAGTCGACTGCGGAGAGCACCAGGTCCCCTATCCAGACGGCTATCCCCACGAACGGCCAGAGGACGGCGAGGATGACCAGAAGGACCAGCATCATTCCGAGGCCTTTTATCGAGCTCTTGGGCTCGTAGTAGAGCGCCAGCAGCGACCCGGCGAGCAGGCCTCCTATGTGGGCCGCGTACGCTATGCCGCTGGTCTGCACGGGAGCGGCCGACAGGGCCACCTGCGTGAGCAGGTATAGTATCGCTATCATCCCGAGGGGCAGCGGTATGATGTGGACCTTTATCCACTCCCGTGGCTTGATGAACATCGCGGCCCCCATCACCCCGAATATGCACCCGGACGCGCCGACCGCGGGCTCCACGCTGGTAAGCCCGTATGCCAGGTCCCCCGCGAGCCCCGAGAGGAAGTATATCGCGGCGAACCTCCTGGCTCCGAGCTCTCTCTCTGCCACCCTCCCGAAGAAGTACAGCGCGAGCATGTTGAAGAAGAGATGGGATGCGTTTGCGTGGAGGAACATCGTGGTCAGCCACGTCCATGGCATGAGGACCGTCGCTCCGGAGAACGAGAGCATGGAGAATGCCTGCGCCATCAGCGAGTCCGGCATGCTGAACACTATGAGGAACACGGCGACGTTTGCGAGTATGAGGGCCTGCGTGACCTTCTCGTCCATAATAATAACTTCGCGGCTGACATTTAAACGGCCCGCGACAATTAATGTTATGAGTTATGCACGCGGCCGGCGTTTCGAGCATCTTCTGAAGGACAAGCTCGTGAAGGCCGGCTTCGATGCGAGAAGGGTCCCCCTCTCCGGCAGGCAGAGGCCTGAGGGTGAGCACGACATACCCAATACGGACATAATAGTCGAGAACAAGTTCTTCTGCAAGGCCAAGACCACGAAGGCGAAGAAGTACGTTTCGTTCCCGATGGACGAGATAATGGAGCTGGAGTCCGGCAAGCAGGACTTCCTTGCTTTCAACTTCCTCAGGACGCAGCCCTTCGTCGTGGTGAGGTTCGAGGACTTCCTTGACCTCCTCGCGATGTGGAAGGAGAGCGGTAGGAAGTCCGAGCGGAAGGGATGATGCAGGCTACTGCGGCACAGTCTTTTACTTATCCCGCGTGCCTGGGAAACATTTAAATGTCAGGATGGCAATTATTGGAACAATATTTAATTAAATAAAACTAGAGGTGAGTTTGAGTATGTCAAATGGTGTCAAGTGGGTCGTTGAGGACCCGAAGAAGGAGAATGTTTTCTGGCCGTCGGAGGAGATGAAGAAGAGCGCATGGGTTTCGGACCCCGGGATATACGGGGAGGCCCTGAAGGATAAGGAGGGCTTCTGGGCAAAGGTCGCAGGAGAGCTCCACTGGGAGAAGAAGTGGGACAATGTCTACGAGCATGATGACTCGAAGCCGTGGAACTTCAAGTGGTTCGTCGGCGGAAAGATTAACGCCGCCTACAACTGCCTCGACCGGCAGATAGAGGCCGGGAAGGGAGACAAGACGGCCTTCATCTGGGTCCCCGAGCCAACCGAGGAGGAGCCAGTCAAGTACACATATTCGCAGCTCAACGCCGAGGTCAACAAGCTGGCAAACGCCATGAAGAGGCTGGGCATAAGGAAGGGCGACAGGGTGGGCATATACCTTCCCATGATACCCGAGGTCGTCGTCTCCATGCTCGCGTGCGCGAGGATAGGCGCGGTCCACAACGTGGTCTTCTCGGCATTCTCCGGCGAGTCCGTGAAGGACAGGATGGAGGACGCGGAGGCGAAGATGCTCATAACCGCGAACGGCTACTTCCGGAGGGGTAAGCCGCTCGACCTGAAGAAGAACGCCGACATTGGCGTCCAGGGAACCCCGATAGAGAACGTGATAGTCGTGAAGAGGACCAAGGACATAGAGGTCGCCTGGGCAGAGGGCAGGGACCACTGGTACCACGAGCTCATAGAGAGCGAGAGCGACAAGTGCGAGTCCGAGTTCGTCGAGAGCAACGACATGATGTTCCTGCTCTACACGAGCGGGACGACGGGAAAGCCCAAGGGCATAATCCACGACACCGGCGGCTACATGACGCAGGCCTACATAACCGCCAAGTACAACTTCAACCTCCATGAGGACGACGTGTTCTGGTGCACGGCAGACGTCGGCTGGATAACCGGCCACACGTACGGCTGCTACGGCCCGCTGTCGGTTGGCGCGACCGAGATAGTGTTCGAGGGCGCCCCGAACTACCCGGACATGGGCAGGTGGTGGAAGACAATCCAGGACCACGGCGTGACCGTGCTCTACACCGCCCCGACCGCGATAAGGATGTTCATCAAGGCCGGCGACGAGTGGCCGAAGAAGTACGACATGTCGAGCCTCAGGATACTGGGCTCGGTGGGCGAGCCCATAGACGAGGAGGCGTGGCTCTGGTACTTCAGGGTCATCGGCGGCGCAAGGTGCCCCGTGATAGACACCTACTGGCAGACAGAGACCGGGGCGCACGTGATAAACACGCTTCCGGGGGTCGGCCCGTTCGTGCCGACGGTGGCAGGCAAGGGCTTCCTTGGGATAGCCTTCACACTCTACGAGGACGACGGCACAGAGGCGGAGCCGGGCATACCGGGATACCTTGCCATGAAGCCGCCTTTTGCTCCCGGCATGCTCAGGGGAATCTACAAGAACGAGAAGAAGTTCATAGAGACCTACTGGTCCAGGTTCAAGGGAGTCTACGACACGAGCGACGGCGCAAGATTCGGCGACTTCGACCTCATAAGGGTGACCGGGAGGGTCGACGACGTCATGAAGGTCGCGGGCCACAGGCTATCCACGGGCGAGCTTGAGAATGCCATAAACGAGCATCCGCTCGTCAGGGAGTCCGCGGTCGTCCCGAGGCCGGACAAGATAAAGGGAGAGGTGCCGATAGTCTTCGCGCTCCTTACCGACTCCTCAAAGGCGTCCGACGAGCTCAAGACCGAGATTGTAAAGCACGTCGACAAACTGATTGGCCCGACCGCGAGGCCTGCAGAGATATACTTCGTCGACGACGTGCCCAAGACAAGGTCTGGGAAGATCATGAGAAGGATCCTCAGGGGCCTCGTCAAGCATGACGACAACCTTGGAAACATCACCACTCTCATGAACCCGGAGTGCGTCGAGCACCTCAAGGAAGTAGTGGACTACAAAGGGGCCGGCTAGGCCCCAAAGTCTTTTCATTCCCCGTTAAATTTTAATTACTTCCGCCATATTATCTATCATGTATGATGGTGGCGCTCCTGTCTACGGCTCCGACGTCGCGGAGAAGCAGATAAAAGCCGTCTATGACGTTTTCTCGGCCCACTTCGATTTTCTGATGATGGACGACGGGTTCGGGGAGAATCTTCCCGCGGTCAGCGACATGGAGGAAGCCGTGAGGCAGAACATAATATATGCCATACGGCTCTCGGATGTGGAATCGGACGTACAGAGCCAGATGAGGGAAATCCTGTTTCCCATCGCGGAGAAGTACAAGTGCGCCGGCTCTATGGGCGCGACGTCCGAAGCCTGACAT
>CAZTRL010000045.1:0-1615 GCA_964616715.1 uncultured archaeon
GTGATGGTCTGCGAGGACGGCTTCATAACGTCCCACTGCGTCCAGAACGTGAAGATTTACGACGACGAGACCATGAGGAAGTTCGCTGGCGAGAGGAAGCCGGAGTTCGCGCTGCTCGACCTGAAGAACCCCGTCACCGTTGGCGCGATAGAGCTCCAGGACTACTTCTTCGAGACCAAGAGGCAGCAGGAGGAGGCCATGAAGAACGCGCTGAAGGTCTACCTCGAGGCCGGAAGGGAGCTCTCCAGGATAACGGGCAGTGATTACGGATACTTCCACAAGTACAGGATGGACGACGCCGAGGCGGTCATAGTCGTGATGAGCTCCACCGCCGGCACGGCGAAGAACGTCGTCGACAAGATGCGCGCGGAGGGAAAGAAGGTCGGCCTTCTCAAGCTCAGGCTCTTCAGGCCGTTCCCATACGAGGCCGTGGCGAAGGCGCTCGAGGGTGCCAAGGTCATCGGCGTCATGGACAGGTCGATGTCCTACGGCGCGAATGCCCCGCTCTTCGGCGAGGTGAAGAACGCGCTCTTTGACTGTGCGAAGAAGCCGAAGATGCAGAGCTTCGTGTTCGGCCTCGGCGGAAGGGACATAATCGAGAAGAACATAGAGGCGGCCTATGAAAAGCTCCTTTCGGGTAAGGTCTCGGAGCATATCGATTACATAGGCCTGCGGGAGGCGAGTTCATAATGGATCCGAAAACCCTTGCGAAGAAGCTCACGGAGAACAGCAAGTTGACATCGGGGCACAGGATGTGCGGCGGATGCGCGGCCCCAATAATAGTCAAGAGCATACTGGCGTCAACCGACGACCCCGTGGTCGTCGCAAACGCCACGGGCTGCCTGGAGGTCGCAACCACGATATATCCCTACAGCAGCTGGAATGTGCCTTGGGTGCACTCTGCCTTCGAGAACGCGCCGGCCACCATATCCGGCGTTGTCGCGGCCTACGAGGCTGCGAAGAGGAAGGGGAGGATGAAGCAGGTTGTCAAGTTCATAGCGTTCGGCGGCGATGGCAGCAGCTACGACATAGGCCTCCAGTCGCTCTCCGGTGCCCTCGAGAGGGGACACGATTTCGTCTACGTCTGCTACGACAACGAGGGCTACATGAACACGGGCGGGCAGAGGTCCAGCGCGACCCCGATGGGCGCGTCGGCGACTACCGACCCCGCCGGGAAGGTGAGGCCGGGCAAGCTCGAGTTCAAGAAGAACCTCGCAAAGATTGCGGCCGCCCACAACATACCCTACGTGGCCCAGGCCTCAGTCAGCAACCTCACGGACCTGACGATGAAGGCCGAGAAGGCATTCAACGTGAAGGGTCCCGCTGTCCTCGTGGTGCTCTCGACGTGCCCGACGCTGTGGGGCACCCCGCCCGCCAAGACCATAGAGATGGCGAAGCTCGGCGTGGACTCCTGCTTCTGGCCGCTCTACGAGATAGAGGGCGGCAAGTACAAGCTCAACTACAAGCCCTCAAGGAAGGTTCCCCTGGGCGACTTCGTGAACGGCCAGAGGAGGTTCAGACACCTCTCGCTGCCGGGAAACGAGCACATGCTGGAGAAGATGCAGAAGCACGTGGACGAGGAATGGGAGAATCTCCTCGACCTCTGCGGCGAGAA
>CAZTRL010000045.1:1715-7760 GCA_964616715.1 uncultured archaeon
ATGAGCCACCAGTGCGGCGCATACCAGTATTTTTGGTATTTTGAGCGCTAGCTCTGTCACTGGTTCCCGGCTCACCCTGATTCTCGGTTGAAGAAGATTTGCGCCCTTAAGGGTTTTTCTCTTCCATTGGCTTCATCGGTGAGCCGAAGCTATAGAGTTTGGAGGTGGAGAGGATGGAAATCAATGGATTGAAAGAGAAGGGTGAGCGGTCCTTCTACGCTGGTGAGTAGCATGGTGGTGATACTAGAGGAATACATAAGGAACGGGGATGCCAGGAGGATTAAGGACGAGATTCTCCGCAGGTATCCCGGGATAAAGGACATAAACATAGTGCCAGGCGAGGAGCTCATAACCCTTCAGATAGTCGGGGGCGCCGAGAGGAACATAGTGTCTTCCGACATAGAGGGCATAGAAGGTGTCAAGAGGTACGTGCCTGTTCTCGAGCAGTACAAGCTCGGAAGCAGGAAGGTCCACCCGCAGGATACCGTGATAAATGTCGGGGACGTCGGGATAGGAAACGAGTTCGTGGTCATGGCAGGTCCGTGCTCGGTGGACGAGACGACCGTGGACAATGCCTTGCGGGCGAGGGACGCCGGAGCCAAGATATTCAGGGGCGGCGCATACAAGCCCCGGACGTCTCCCTACGCCTGGCAGGGAATGAGGGAGAAAGGGCTCGAGGAGCTGGCAAAGGCCCGCGAGAAGTCCGGCCTTCCTGTGATAACCGAGGTCCTCGACGCAAGGGACATAGAGCTGGTGTCGAAGTACACGGACATCCTGCAGGTCGGCATGAGGAACATGACAAACTACAGGCTGCTGCAGGAGCTCTCGAAAGTGGGTAAGCCGGTGCTCCTGAAGAACGACAAGTCGGCGAAGTTCGAGGAGTGGATGCTCGCCGCAGAGTACATCCTGGCAGGCGAGGACACGGGCGGAGGCGAGTACACGGGAGGCAATCCCAACGTGATACTCTGCCACAGAGGGAACCTGTCATACGACCCGGTGTTCAGGAACACGTTCGACGTGGGCATGATAGCCTACGCGAAGAACGAGAGCCATCTTCCGGTATGCGGCGACCCGTCGCATGGAACCGGCAAGAGGGGGCTAGTCGTTCCAGTAGGACTCGCAGGGGTCGCGGCGGGCGCGGACAGCCTCCTAGTGGAGGCTCATTACGACCCGTCAATCGCGAAGACGGACGGTGCCCAGACGATAGACATGAAGCAGCTGTCGTACCTTGTGAGGATGGGGGAGGAGCTTTACAGCAGTCTCCACGGGCCTATCTAGAACCCAGCAGGTTGAACTTGGTTATTATTCCCGTGACCCTTCCCTTCTTGGTCACGAGGACCGCCTGCCTGAAGTTCAATAGCTGCGGCAGCGCGTCGGACGCCTCGTCCTCGCTCACCATGGGGAACGGGCTGTCCATTATCTCGCGCACCTTTATGTGGGCCGGGTTCTTGTCCATGTGCCTTATTATGGTGCTCTCGCTCACGGAGCCCACTACCCTCCCCTTCTCCATGACGGGCACCTGCGATATGTCGAACGACCGCATGAGGCTTATCGCCTTCTTTGCGCTGTCGGTGGGCTTGACCGGCACCACCTTCCTCGACATTATGTCACCGCATGTCACGACCTTCTTTTTCTTCTGCAGGACGTGAAGTATCGCGTTGACCGTGGAGAGCCTGGGGTCCACCTTCTCCGTCTCTATCTTTGCTATGTGCGCCTGGGATATGTTTGCCAGGCGCGCAAGCTCCGTCTGCGTCAGCCCTGCAGACTCCCTCTGTTCCTTCAGATGCCTTCCCGTTATCATATAACCACTGGTTATAATTTATGCATATCATATATAAGAAAGTATATAAATGCTTTCTGATAAAAAGTGTGTATTCGGGCAGTTCATGCTCTTCAAAAACTAAAGGTGGTTTGTAATATGGCAGAGAAGCATATAATATCTTCGGAATCTGTGACCGAAGGTCACCCGGACAAGATGTGCGACCAGATAAGCGACGCCATCCTGGACGAGGCATTAAGGCAGGACCCTAACAGCAGGGTCGCTATAGAGACCGGGGCCAAGAACGGAGGCGTCATGGTCTTCGGCGAGATGACGACCGGCGGGTACATAGACGTCCCGACGATAGTCAGGGAGACGATAAAAAAGATTGGCTACACTGATGCCCACTATGGGATAGAGTACGAGACGTGCACCGTGTGGTCACAGATAACCGAGCAGTCGCCGGACATATCCCAGGGCGTCACGGACGGCAAGGGCCTGCACAAGGAGCAGGGCGCCGGCGACCAGGGGATGATGTACGGTTACGCCTGCAACGAAACCCCCGAGCTCATGCCCCTTCCGATTGTGCTCGCGCACAAGCTGACCAAGAGGCTGGCGGACGTCAGAAGGAGCGGCGAGGTCAAGTGCCTGAGGCCGGACGGCAAGTCCCAGGTCTCCGTTGAGTACGACGAGGTCTGGAAGCCCGTGAGGGTGGAGGCCATCGTGCTCTCGACGCAGCACGACGAGTGCCTCGCGCACAAGCAGCTCGAGGACGAGATAACAGCAAAGGTCATAAAGCCCGTCTGCGGCGACTGGATGGACGACGACACCAAGATTCACGTCAACCCGACAGGCGCATTCGTCAGGGGCGGGCCGTACGCTGACGCGGGCCTCACCGGCAGGAAGATAATAGTGGACACGTACGGCGGCGTGGGAAGGCACGGCGGCGGGGCGTTCTCCGGAAAGGACCCGTCGAAGGTCGACAGGTCGGCGGCATACGCGGCCAGGTACATAGCAAAGAACATAGTCAAGTCCAGCCTTGCCGACAAGTGCGAGGTCCAGCTCGCCTACGCGATAGGCGTTGCGGAACCCGTCTCGATACACGTCGACTGCTTCGGCACCAACAGGATACCGACAGAGGAGATATCGGCGCTCGTTAGGAAGCACTTCCCGGTCAGGCCCGCCGACATAGTCAGGGTGCTCGACCTCAAGAAGCCCAAGTACCTCAAGACAGCGGCCTACGGCCACTTCGGGAGGAGCGACCCGGACTTCACGTGGGAGAGGACCGACAAGGCTGAGGCCCTCAGAAAGGAAGCGGGGCTATAGGCCCCTTCCATTTATTTTTCAGCCTCTAGGGGAGGTTCCATGCCAAAGACCTATGCCGAGATAAACGAGAGGATAAGGAGACGGGAGGCCGTTGTGCTCACCGCCGAGGAGGCGATAGGCTTTGTCAGGGAGAACGGCGTGAGGAAGGCCGCAAAGGAGATCGACGTCGTCACGACGGCCACCTTCGGCACCATGTGCAGCAGCGGCGCGTTCCTGAACGTCGGCCACACGAAGCCCAAGATAAAGTTCGGCGGCGGCGAGGTGACGCTCAACGGCGTCGAGTGCTATGCCGGCCTCGCCGCGGTGGACTTCTACATCGGCGCCACCGCGAGGAAGAAGCACGGCGCGGGAAGCAGGACCTACGGCGGCGGCCACGTCATCCACGACCTTGTCGCGGGAAAGGACGTCCTCCTGAAGGCGAGCGCCATACCGTCGGACTGCTACCCGAGGGAGGAGCTTGAGAAGTGGATAAACATAAGGGACGTCGGCCACGCTGTGCTCGTGAACCCTAGGAACGGCTACCAGAACTACAACGTCGCGGTCAACAGGAGCGGGAGCACGATATACACCTACATGGGAAAGCTCCTTCCCGGCATGGGAAACGCCAACTACAGCAGCGCGGGGCAGCTCAGCCCGCTACTCAACGACCCCCGCTACGAGACCATAGGGATAGGCACCAGGGTGTGGCTCGCTGGCGCGCAGGGCTACGTGTTCTGGAACGGCACCCAGCACAACCCCGGGGCGCACAGGGGTGCGAACGGCGTCCCGACGGAGGGCGCGGGGACGCTCGGCGTCTGCGGCGACATGAAGTCCATGGACCCGGAATACCTCGTGGGGACGGCCTTCACGAACTACGGCAACAGCCTCGCGGTCGGCCTCGGGATTCCCATACCGGTGCTCGACGAGGGCATAATGAGGAACGTCTCGGTAAGCGACGCGGAGATATTCGCCCCGGTGGTGGACTATTCGGCAGACTACCCGAACGCCACGGGAAGGATAATCCAGAAGGTCAGCTACGCGGAGCTGCGGAGCGGAGAGATAATGATAGGGAAGAAGAAGGTGCCGACAGGGAGCATGTCCAGCTACCCGAAGGCGCTCGAGATTGCTGGAAGGCTCAAGGGCGAAGTTGAGAAGGGCAGGTTCCTGGTCCAGGAGCCGGTGCAGATGCTTCCCGGCTCGAAGAGGGGTGGCGGCTCATGAAGAAGAAGGTCTTCTTCAAGTTCCCGCCGAAGCTGGTCACGAAGCCCGTGACCTACCTTCTGGTGAAGGACTACGACCTCATCATAAACATATTCAGCGCCAGGATAAACGAGGACGAGGCCGGGATACTGGGCGTCGAGCTCGACGGGCTGGAGGAAAACATAGAGGCGGCGCTCAAGTACCTGAAGGGCGTGGGGATAATAGTTGATGACTTCGACAAGCGCGTGCGGATAGACCACACCAAGTGCCAGAACTGCGGCGCATGCACCTCGGTATGTCCGACGGGCTCTCTCTCCTGCGACAAGGATTTCAAGGTCAGCCTTGACGAAGGGAAGTGCATAGTCTGCAGGCAGTGCGTAGACGCCTGCCCGTTCGGCGCCATAGAGATAGGCGAGTAGAGGAGGCGGTCCGTTGTTCAGGACGGTTTTCTGCGAGAAGGAGACTAAGGTCAGCATAATTGCCGATACGGAGCGCCACGCGAAGGCTGCGGTGGATGAGATAAGAAAGCAGCGGGCCCTCCTTGAATCCTACATAAGCGGACACGAGCTTTTCGGCAAGTCCCTCGTGCCAGTGGACGTGGCTGACGGTGCCCCGCTGGTCGTGAGGATGATGGCAGATGGCTCAGACCTTGCCGGCGTCGGTCCCATGGCCGCCGTAGCCGGTGTCATAGCCGAGCTCTCGTGCAGGAGGATGCGAGATGTGGGAAGCAGGGTCTGCGTCGTGGAGAACGGCGGCGACATCTTCGCCATCTCGGACACCGAAGTCAGGGTTGCGCTCTTCGCCGGAAGGTCCAGCCCGCTGAAAGGCGTCTGCATGACGCTCGGCCCGTCCAACACTCCGGTGTCCGTCTGCTCCTCATCCTCATTCATGGGCCACAGTCTCTCCCTTGGGAAATGCGACCTCGTCACCGTCATATCGGAGAAGTCGTCGGTGGCCGACAGCTTCGCGACCGCAGTCTGCAACAGGATAAAGTCCGCGGGGGACATGAAGCCTGCCCTCGACTGGGCCGCCGGTTTCAGGGACGTCACGGGGGTCGTGGCGGTGAAAGGCGGTAGCGTCTCCATGGTGGGCGACGTCTCATGCCTCGGCCTTCACGAGGACCCCGGGGCGGAGGGCAAGATCACCTCTCACCATGCCCCGTGATGGCGCTTCCTTCCAGAGTGTTCGGCTGCAACCAGTACATGCGAATGTAAATTTCTACCAAAGTAGATTCATGAACCGGTATCACGGGAACTTGTATTTTAGCTTACGGATTGAAGCCTTTATTCTTCTTTCAGCATTTTTACCAATTCTTCGGGCTTCAAAACAGATGATATGAAGAATTTTTCAAAGAACTGGAAAAAATACGGCAGATTTTCATTCCCGGTCTATGACTTGCCTGGTATTTCGAGAGAGTCGATTTTCCAGTATTATATAAATATGGATAACATCAAGGCAGACAATTTATCCTTATATTTGGGTGATTCAAAGATAAACATGAATGGCAATATAAAATCAGTAACATACTAGTGGTCTAATGAATTCCGAAGAATACTACAATACTCTTGGGGAGAAAGAATGGAAGAGATTAGTTAAAAATGCATACATGAGATTAGAATTTGAGACCACTAAGCATTTCCTGAAAAAATACCTTCCGGCGAAGGGGAAGATACTAGATGCCGGTGGGGGACCTGGAAGGTATTCGATTTATCTCATGGAAAACGACTACAAAGTTACTCTCATGGATATTTCTGAAAAACAACTTGAGATTGCAAAGAAGA
>CAZTRL010000045.1:7770-8735 GCA_964616715.1 uncultured archaeon
AAATAGTTGAATCCGGGATGGGTGATAGAATTGAAAGAGTAATCAAAGGTACAATTTCTGATATACACCATTGCAAAAACGGTGAATTCGATGCAGTTCTGTGTTTGGGTGGAGCATTGAGTCACATTTTTGAAAAGGATGAACGAGAAGAAGCTGCCAGAGAACTCATACGTGTAGCCAAAGACGGTGCACCCATATTCGTGTCAGTAATAGGCAGACTCGCTGTCGTAAAACACGAACTTACAAAAAACCAGAAGGAGATAATAGGACAGCCAAAGATTTTCAGGAAAATTTATGAATGCGGGGACTACGAAGGACTTCATACCTTTACACCATCACATTACTTCATGTCGGATGAGCTTAGAAATATGTTCAAAAGAAGATGCGATATATCTGAGATGGTGGGTTTAGAAGGTCTTGCTTCTCATCATGAAAAAGATTTTGCGAATCTTGTGTCAAGAAGCCGGGGTTCTTGGAAGACATGGTGGTCAATGCACCTTAAAACATGTACCAATAATGCTGTCGTTGATACGAGCGAACATATTTTGCTGGTATGCAAAAAAACGTCACAATAGTGAGGCTCTTCTACTTCCTCTTCTCAACTCTCCTCTACAACCTCTGGGTAATCATAAACATGCTGATAAGCAGTTCCCTCAGGGGCAGGGTTTCCACTATACCTATGATCACAGCCAAGCTGTTCGGAACCGTCCTCTACATGATTCTCGACGAGCGTACATAGCGATTTCTATTCACAGGCTTTCGGATTTCCTCAGCCACGGCTTTGCTCTTCTGATGAAAACCCGGGCATTCTGACACTATTTCTAGCCCCAGAGGACCCTTTCTTGCTAAGATTGATTATTGAGTGCTAACAGACACCATGCTAAAATATCGGAATACCGGCCGTTCCGGCTCTACCTTCGGAACTACTGGAAAACCCGAAACGCTTTTATTTGTTTGATGCATAA
>CAZTRL010000046.1:0-8274 GCA_964616715.1 uncultured archaeon
ATTCAAGTGCGAGACGCTGGCGCCCAAGAACCTCGAGGCCATAAGGCTGAAGTAGGCTGTTCCTTTCCCGAGCAGCATCATATGCCCAGGAGCAGGAGAAGCCTGTAGAAGAGGCCGCCCACTAGGACCGCGAACAGCACCTCGAACACCGTTATGAACAGCGCCTTCCTGAGCCCGGTCTCCTTGACCAGGGCAGCGATTGTAGAGGCGCACGGTATGTAGAGCATCGTCACGAGGGCGAACACCAGCATCTGCGCGGGTGTCATGACGAGCGCGAAGTTGGTCGTCCCTGCGAGCGCCGCCAGCATGACCAGGGTCAGCTCCTTTCTGAGTATGCCGAATATGAGCAGCACCCCCGCCATGGCCGGGAGGCCGAGCCACAGCACGGTCATCGGCGACATGACGTCCGATATCACGCCTATCACACCGAGAACGTCAAGCAGCTTTATGACAACCGTGCTCGCGACTATAACGGGGAATGCTATCTTCACGAAGCCCTCCATCTTGAACCATGTCTGCCTGAGTATGGTTCTCATGTGGGGCACCCTAAGCGACGGCATCTCCATTATGAGGCCGGAGGGCTCTCCCGGAAGGGCCTTGAAGGCAACCCTTCCAAGCAGCAGGACTATGCCGGCGTCTATGACGTAGAGCGCCAGGGCCCAGCCTATTCCCACGAACCTCCCAACCAGGCCGAGGACGACCGTCGTCACGGCGGCGCACGGTATGAGGGTCACGACGAACACAGCAATCAGCCTCTCCCGGTGTGTCTCCATCACCCTGCAGGAGAGGCATGCGGGGACGTTGCAGCCGAAACCCAGCATCAGCGGTATGAATGCCTTTCCATGCAGGCCTATCCTGTGCATCAGGCTGTCCATCAGGAAGGCAATCCTCGCCATGTACCCGGAGCTCTCGAGCACCCCCATTATGAAGTAGAACGGGAGTATGTATGGGACCACCACCGTGAGCGTCGCTATCACCCCCTCGACGAGGCCCAGAAGAACCTCGCCCGCCATTCCCTGGAAGATTCCGCCGGCTCCCGAAAGCACCACGGAGAAAGCGGCCTCTATGTATCCCGCCACGACATTCCCCGCTGAGAAGACTGAGAAGAACACGGCGAGCAGGACGGCCGCCATGATGAGATATCCGGTCCTCCCGGTGCTCGCGGCGTCGAACCTCTCCTTGAGGCTCCTTTTCCTTTCCGCCCGCTTCTGCACGGCAGATGCGATGGTGGCGGCGTTGCCGTATATCTCGCAGGCGACGGCCGTCGGGCATGAGTGGTCGTGAAGGTGCTCTATCCCCTTCGCGGCCACCGAGGCCTCGCCAAGGACCGATTCGTCGAGGGGCAGCTTCCTCACCTCAGCGTCTCCCTCTAGGAGCTTTATGGCGAGCCACCTGCGGGGGTATGCCTCCTCGTCCCTTGGTATCTTTTCCTCCACGCGCCCTATGGCATCCTCTATCTCCCTGCCGTAGGTAGCGTGCCTTGCGGGCCTGCCTCTCTCGGCCTGCCTCACCACGCTCTCCAGAAGGTCGGTGAGGCCTGCGCCCCTGACGGCCACGGTCGCCACGACCGGGAATCCCAGGCGCCTGCCGAGCTTCGCCGGGCTGACCTCTATGCCCTGCGACTTCGCCGTATCCACGTGGTTGAGGGCCATGACCATGGGCCTGCCGAGCTCCATGAGCTGCAGCGTGAAATACAGGTTCCTCTCCAGGACAGAGGCGTCGACGACGTTGACCACGACATCGGGCTTCTCCCTCGTTATGTACTCCCTCGTTATGACCTCCTCGAGCGAGTAGGTGGAGAGCGAGTAGATGCCGGGGAGGTCTATGACGTCTATCTCGAAGCCCTTGTAGTGGAGGGTGCCTTCCGCCTTGTCGACCGTCTTTCCCGGCCAGTTGCCTATATGCTGGTGCAGGCCCGTCAGCTGGTTGAATATGACGGACTTGCCGACGTTGGCGTTCCCGGCGAGCGCTATCCTTATCTTCTTCACGCGCCCACCTCCACCATGACTTTGGCGGCCATGCCGCGCCCTATGACAAGGCAAGAATCCCTGATGCACACCTCGACGGGCCCGGAGAAAGGAGCGGCCCTCATGACCCTGACGGGCGCGCCCGGCGTGAGTCCCATGTCCTCGAGCCTCCTGGCGGCCCTCCCGCCGCCTCCGGCGCTCACGACCTTTCCCGTCTCGCCCACCCCGAGCTCGACCAGGCTGACCAGGCCCTTCCTGCCGCCGGGCCTGCCGAGACTCCTCCTCATGGCACCCTCGAGGTCGCCCGAGACGTGATGCTCGAGCCTGCAGGCCTCCCTGTGTATCTTCCTCCTGGGAAGCCCCATGCCCTCGAGGAACCTCTCGATGAGCCTGTGCCTGCCCAGAATCTTCCTTCCGGCGCCGCGTCCCTTGGCGGTGAGCTCGGCGCCCCTGTAGGGGACGCGTCTGACGTAGCCCTCCTTCTCGAGCCTCGCGAGCATCTCCGAGACGCTCGCCGGGGAGACGCCAAGGACGGACGCTATGCCCGTCGTCGTTATCTTCTCGCCTGTGCCCTGCATCCTCCAGAGGGTCTCCAGATACTCCTCGACGCTCTCGCTAGAGCCGGGCTTGCCCTTGAACGGGCCCTTGTCCCTTGTCATCTGGATATTTAGGTAAGCCTAAATTTAAAAGCTTTCGGCGGGAAAACGCAAAAACCGACGCCATGGACGAATCATTTTTCCAATTCTATATTTTGAAATAGATAAATGCTTATATACCAGCCCGCCACTTATATTGTATTGGCTGACAGTCAATGAACACAATATGTTGTGTTTTGTCACATTCGAGTGACATTTCAGAAACTACCGGGAGCCAGCCGCGGCTGCCCGGAACGGAGTGACGAGAATGAAATGCCCGTACTGCATAAAAGGAAAGAGCAAGGTGGTGGACAAGAGGGACATCCCCGAGCTCGACACCATAAGGCGCAGGAGGGAATGCCTCAAGTGCGGGAAGAGGTACACCACGTACGAGCGGATAGAGCTGACCGGCCTGACGGTGACCAAGAAGGACGGCAGGAGGGAGAGCTTCGGTAGGGACAAGCTCCTCTCGGGCGTCCTGAAGGCCTGCGAGAAGAGGCCTATAGCAAGGGAGCACATCGAGAAGCTCGTGAGCGAGGTCGAGGCCGAGCTTCGGAGCCGCGAGGACAAGGAGGTCCCCAGCACGGAGATAGGGAAGCGTGTGATGGAGAAGCTTAGGGACCTCGACAACGTGGCGTACATAAGGTTCGCGTCGGTGTACAGGGAATTCACCGACCTGCGGTCATTCGAGAAGGAGCTCACGAAGCTTCGCAAGAGCCTCGAGAAGAGGAAGGGAAAGCACGACTAAGGAGGAATGGAGATGAAGTACAGGATTGACAAGATAAGGAAGAGGGACGGAAGGGTAGTGGAGCTGGATCCCGAAAAAGTAACGAACGCCATATGGGCGGCAGCGCAGTCGGTCGGCGGAAGGGACAGGGCAGTCGCGGAGAAACTGACCAAGGACGTCATGACGGCGCTAGAGAGGAAGTACGAGGGCGGCGGGATACCGGCGGTCGAGCACATACAGGACATAGTCGAGAAGGTGCTCATAGAGAAGGGGCACGCGAAGACCGCGAAGTCATTCATACTCTACAGGGAGCAGCACAAGAACATAAGGGAAGTCACCAAGCTCCTCCGTGACATAACTATAGTGGACGACTACCTGGAGGAGGCCGACTGGAGGGTCAGGGAGAACAGCAACATGACGTACTCCCTCCAGGGACTCAACGTCCACATAACATCCAAGGTGATATCGAACTACTGGCTCAACAGCATATACCCCAAGGACATAAGGGACGCGCACATAAACGGCGAGTTCCACATACACGACCTGGGGACGCTGGGGCCATACTGCGTGGGGTGGGACCTCGAGGACCTCCTGGTGTCCGGCTTTCGGGGCGTCAGGGGAAAGATAGAGAGCAACTCGGCGAAGCACTTCGACGTCGCCCTCATGCAGATAGTCAACTTCATGTACACGCTGCAGGGCGAGGCCGCAGGAGCGCAGGCGCTCTCAAACTTCGACACGCTGCTCGCGCCGTTCATACACTACGACGGCCTCGATTACAAGCACGTCAAGCAGTCTGTGCAGAAGTTCCTCTTCAACATGAACGTCCCGACGAGGGTCGGTTTCCAGACGCCGTTCACGAACATAACCATTGACCTGACGCCGCCGGAGTTCATGAAGGACAAGGCTGTCGTTATCGGAGGCGATGTGAAGGACAGGACATACGGCGAGTTCCAGAAGGAGATGGACATGCTCAACCAGGCATTCGCAGAGACTATGCTTGCAGGCGACGCGTCCGGCAGGCCGTTCACCTTCCCGATACCAACCTACAACGTCACCAAGGACTTCCCCTGGGACAAGCCTGAGCTCCAGGCCGTGTGGGAGATGACGGCAAAATACGGCATCCCCTACTTCGCCAACTTCGTCAACTCAGACATGAGGCCGGACGACGTGAGGAGCATGTGCTGCAGGCTGAGGCTCGACAACAGGGAGCTTCGGAAGCGCGGCGGGGGGCTCTTCGGGAGCAACCCGCTCACGGGATCCGTCGGCGTCGTGACGCTGAACCTTCCCAGGGTGGCTTACGAGTCCGAGAACGAGCAGGACTTCTTCGACATACTGGAAAGGAGGATGGAGCTTGCAAAGGAGAGCCTCATAATAAAGAGGATGATCCTGGAGAAGTTCACGGACAGCGGGCTCTACCCGTACAGCAGGTTCTACCTCAGGAACGTCAAGAAGGCGCAGAACGAGTACTGGAAGAACCACTTCTCGACGATAGGGATAATAGGCATGAACGACGCGCTCCTCAACTTCTCCGGGCACGACATAACGACGCCGGAGGGCAAGGAGTTCGCGCTCAAGGTCATGGACTTCATGCGAAAGAAGCTGCTTGAGTTCCAGGACGAGACCGGGGACATATTCAACCTTGAGGCCACGCCGGCCGAGGGGACGTCCTACAGGCTCGCCAGGATAGACATGAAGAAGTTCCCCAAGATGAAGGTCTACAACCAGGTGAAGGCGGCGGCAGCCGGCAGGAAGGCCGTGCCCTACTACACGAACAGCACACAGCTTCCCGTGGGACACACCGACGATATCTTCATGGCGCTGGAGATGCAGGACGCTCTCCAGACCAAATACACCGGCGGGACGGTCCTCCACGGCTTCATAGGGGAGAAGCTTCCCAGCGTGGAGGCGACGAAGACGCTCGTGAAGACGATAGCCGACAACTTCAGGCTGCCCTACTTCACGATAACGCCGACGTTCAGCATATGCCCGAACCACGGCTACATACAGGGCGAGCACGAGTACTGCCCCGTCTGCGACCAGCAGCAGGGGCCCGATAAAGGACAGGAGGGATAAGAATGGCAAGGACGAAGTGCGAGATATGGTCGAGGTCAGTAGGCTACCTCAGGCCCGTGGAGCAGTGGAACGAAGGAAAGCAGGAAGAGTTCAAGGACAGGAAGACGTTCGACAGGCAGCTCTCGGTCCAGACCATGCAGAAGCCGCCCGCGGAGGCCGCCAAGTAGGCCTCCCGGCGGAACGTTTTTAATATTCTTTGACTTATACTTGGTATGGCAACAAGACCCGAGAAGTCCGACTACTACCTCAGCATCGCAAAGGAGGTCTCGAGGAGGTCCACGTGCCTCCGGAGGCGCTTCGGCGCGGTCATACTAAGGGACGACCAGATAATCTCGACCGGATACGTCGGTGCGCCCAGGGGAGCCCCGAACTGCACGGCCCTCGGAAGGTGCCTGCGCGAGGAGAACAACGTGCCTCCGGGCGAGAGGTACGAGCTCTGCAGGAGCGTGCACGCCGAGATGAACGCGATAATAAACGCCGCGCGCGCAGGCGTCAGCGTGCTGGGCGGGACGCTGTATCTCTACGGCGAGAACGTCGGCGACGATTCCGTCGCCGAGGCCAAGCCGTGCAAAATGTGCAAGAGGATGATAATAAACGCCGGCATAAGAAAAGTCATAGTGCAGTCCCCGGAAGGCGCCAAGGAGTTCTCGACCGAGGACTGGGTAAAAAACGACAAGGGAATCTACGGTCCCGAAGAGCTCAACGGATACTGACCGCAGCGGGAGCCGGAGGAGGGAGTGCATGATATTCAGAGGCTGGCAGAAGACTTCGCTCATAGAGTACCCGGGCAAGGTGTCGACCGTCCTCTTCGCCGGGGGGTGCAACTTCAGGTGCCCGTTCTGCTACAACTCCGACCTCGTCAAGAAGCCCGGGAGCCTCGGGAAGATAGAGGAGGACGAGGTGCTCTCGCTCCTTTCGAGGAGGAGGAAGCTCTACCAGGCCGTCGTCATAACGGGCGGCGAGCCCACCATGGACAAGGGTCTTCCAGCATTCATGAGGAAGGTCAAGGGCATGGGATTCCTCGTGGAGCTCGAGACCAACGGGACGAATCCCGGGATGCTGAAGGGAATAATAGAGGAGGGACTCGCGGACTACGTGGCCATGGACGTCAAGGCTCCTCTCACGTGGGAGAAGTACAGCGCGGCCGCATGCATAAAGGACCGGAAGCTCCTGGAGAACGTGAAGGAGAGCCTGGATATCATAATCTCATCAGGGATCGACCACGAGTTCAGGACGACAGTCGTCCCCGGAATCCACACGGAGGAAGACATCCGGGAGATAGCGGACCAGCTCAAGGGGGCGAGGCTCTATGCACTGCAGCAGTTCACCCCGAGAGAGACTACGATAGAGGGGAAGATGTCGGCGCTGAGGCCTTACCCGGACAGCTTCATACTCGAAGTCGCCAAGAAGATAGGGACAACCGGGCTCAGTGTCGAGGCGAGGAACCTCAGCACAAGCTGAGGAGGGTTAATTTTAATACACACCAAGCCAATAATACATTTAATGGTCAGATTTTCCGGAATGCTGTCGTTCGTGATAATAGTCTTCTTATCGGCAGGGATAGCGGCCTCCCAGACGATTCCGAACCCCGGCCACTCGCCCTCCGAGATAGGTCCCGGCACGTTCTACGGCTCGGGGACGTGGACGTTCCCCGGGAACGTCGTGGCCAGCGGGACGATATGCGGCACCGACGGCTGCGCCGGAGAGGGCGGCGGCGAGGGCGGGACGTGCGCCTGCCCGTGGACGAGCCAGAGCTGGGGCCTGCAGTACACGGGGACCGCGGGAGTGACCGGAAACCTGAGGGCGCAGCAGATATGCGACGAGAACGGAGCCAACTGCAAGGACATATCTGCAGGCTGGAGCACCGGCGGCACAAGCTACTGGTCTCCGGCTACGCTTGCCGGGACGTCTGGAATAGCCTACAACGGCTACATCGGGGCCGCCAAGTACTGCGACACGACGGGCACCACCTGCAAGAGCATAAACGAGATGGGCGGAGCCGCGACCTGCGACTGCCCGAGCATATGGACCGAGCCCTCATCGGGGAGGACGTACTACATGGGAAACGTGGGGATAGGGACGTCGTCCGCTCCCAACGCGAAGCTGCAGGTCTATCAGGATTCCACGCACTGGATAAGCCTTGACCCGTACTATCTGAACTCGTACAATGTCATAAGGAGCGGGGGGACGCTGTACTTCAGGGTGGGGGACGCGGACTACACGCAATATTTCGGCTCGGGGACCATGGGGACGAACCAGCTTGCGCTGGGATACCATGGGACAGCGACGCTCACGACATATGATTCCAACGAGAACCTCGTCATAGACCCCAATGGCGTCGGTGGGGTGGGGATAGGAAAGACCCCTGCATCCGGGATAGAGCTCGACGTCGCGGGGGACATAAGGGCGAACACGATATGCGACAACAGCGGCCATTGCATCGGGCCGGCGGCGGCGAGCATCTGGAGCCAGTCTGGAAGCGTCGTCTCCTACAACTCCGGAAGGGTGGAGATAGGATACACCGGCGACGCTTCGGGGGCGACGAACACAGGGGCCCTCGAGATAGGCAACTCGCTGAGGCTCGACACCAACGAGGTAATCACCAACAGCGGGACGACGCTCTACCTTCAGAGCGACAACAATGGCGACCTCAACGTTGACTCGAACACGCTGTTCGTTGACGCGAGCGCAAACAGGGTGGGGATAAGGACGACCGCCCCGGAGGGTCCGCTCGACGTGCGCGTGTCCGGGAACAACCAGATACTCTTCAGGGAGGACAACAACGTCGGCCTCGAGCTGAGGTCGGAGACATCGGGCGGCACTCCCTACATAGACTTCGCAAACGATGCGGGAAGCGATTATGACGCGAGGA
>CAZTRL010000047.1:0-8263 GCA_964616715.1 uncultured archaeon
GAGACCGACATGAAGGCGTACATGACCATAAACGACCTGACGACGCACAGCATAGCCGCCGGGTCCACGGGCGCCGGCAAGTCAGTCTCCGCCCAGGTCTGCTCCGAAGACCTCCTGGACAGGGGCATCCCGATAGTTGTCATAGACCCGACGGCCCAGTGGACCGGCTTCATGAGGGCCAACAAGGACCCGGTCATGCAGGAGCTCTACGCGCAGTTCGGCATGAAGCCAGAGGACGCCAAGGGCTTCAAGGTCAACATCGAGGTCGCCGAGAACGCGGACTTCGTCATGCCGTGGAAGGAGGTAATGGAGAAGAAGGGCGAGATGACGGTCGTCGTCACCGAGAAGCTGCCGAACAAGGACATGGACACGTTCGTGAGGAAGACAGTCGAGAGCCTGTTCGCCATGAGGCTTCCGGAGGCCCGCGAGATGAGGATGATGATAATATTCGACGAGGTCCACCGACTGCTCCCGAAGTACGGCGGCAAGGGCGGATACGTCGTCCTTGAGAGGGCATGCAGGGAGTTCCGTAAGTGGGGCATAGGCATATTCATGATATCGCAGGTGCTCATGGACTTCCGCGGCGCGATAAGGGCCAACATATCGACCGAGATACAGCTGCGTTCGAAGTACGAGGGCGACATAAACAGGGTCAAGACCAAGTACGGACCCGATTACGCGAGCAAGATAACGAAGCTCGTCACGGGAACCGGCCTCGTGCAGAACGCCGCGTACAACAACGGCAAGCCGTGGTTCGTGTCCTTCAGGCCGCTGAAGCACGACACCAAGAGGCTGACGGCGGAGGAGCTGGACAAGTACATGAAGATAAAGAAGGGCTCCGCCGAGATCAAGGCCCAGCTCGAGGGGATGAAGAAGAGGGGAATGGACACGAGCGACGTCGAGGTCGAGCTCAACCTGGCGCTCGACAAGCTCAAGCAGGGGCTGTTCACGATGGCTGAGAGCTACATGGAATCCGTGAGGACGAGGATGAAGGGCATGTAGCTCGGTCAATAAAACGGAGGTAAAGGGATATGGCAGAAGACGGCGAGAAGGGAAGCGAAGGCAAGGGGAACCTGGACGGGGACAAGGAGACGCTCCACAAGAGGCTCGAGTCCAGGATGTTCGGGATGCTTGGCAAGATGAAGCCCGGCGGCTCCCCTGGAGACAAAGGGGAACCTTCGAAGCCGCCCGGGGGCGGCGGGGACCAGACGCCCGCCGCCGTGGTGAAAGAAGAGCAGCCGGCGCCCACCTCCGGGACTCCCGCTGCCGATTCACCTGGTGACTCGAAGCCGAAGGATGAGGGGACCACTGCGGCAGCCGAAGAGACGCCAAGGCAGCCAGAGGCGCCTAAAGATGGAGCAGCCGAAGAGCCGCAGGCACAAGAGGAGCAAGCTCCCAAGGAGCCGGAGGCCAGTCCCGCTGGCAGCGAGGCAGCTCCCAAAGATGCGCCTGCAGGGGAAAAGCCCAAGGAGGCAGATGCCGCCGCGGACCCCCCGAAGGAAGGTGAAGGCGGGGCCGGCGAGGCAAAGCCCGCTGCAGGCGAACCCGCTCCTGGGGATGCTGCCGCAGGCAAGGCAGAACCCGCACCGGAGGAAAAGAAGGCAGGAGACGCCGGAGGCGCCCAGGCCGGAAAGGATAGCGAAGCCGCTGAGCCCGCAGGGGATGATGGAGCTGCCCCCAAGGGCAAAGAGGAAGGCGAGCAGGAGCCCGCCAAGAAGAAGCCCGCCGGAAAGGAGAAACCGTCCAATGATGCGGGGGAGAAGGACGCCGGCAAGCCGAAGGAGACGCTGGAGCAGCTCACCACACAGAAGGAGGAGATAGAGAGCCTGCTCTCGTCCATAGAGGACTCTTACAGGGACGCGACGCTTCCCGACAGCGCCTATCACGAAGTGAAGGATAAGAACGAGAAAAAGCTGGAGGAGATAAACGCCAAGATAGAAAAGCTCGGAGGCAAGGTCACGGCGAATGAGCCCGCAGGGAAGGAGAGCGCCGGAGATGAAGATCTGGAGAGCATCCAGAAGAAGCTTGAGGAGCAGGCAGGCGGCGAGACAGCCGCCAAGCCCGCATCCGCAGAACCGGCCACCCCGGCCGCCTCTGCCGCGCCCGCTGAGGAGAAGAAGGATGCCGGCACCGCGAAGGCGGAGGCTCTCATAAAGCTGCTCGAGGAGAAGATAGAGGAGAGGCTCAAGGGAGTCATAGCCTCTGCGAGCGTCGAGGTCACGGACAAGAGGCTCAGGAAGGTGGACTCGAGGCTGGACGCCCTGGAGACGCTCGCCAAGGACACGAAGGCGGTCTCGGACAAGACGACCGCCACGGTGGGCGGCTACGACAAGCAGTTCACATCAATGAAGACGGAGGTCGAGAAGGTCAAAGCCCTCGTGGACAGCGCAAAGGAGGCAAAGAACCTCACGGACGAGAAGATACAGAGGATGACGGAGAGCTTCGCCGAGATAAGGTCCATAGTGTACCAGAGGGAGGCGTCATCGAAGGACCAGGACGTCCTCCTCGACAAGCTCAAGGACACCGTCTCCCAGATAGACTCGGCGAGGATACTGAGAGAGTTCACGACGAGGGACGAGCAGCTCCGCGACGTCAACACGAGGCTGGAGAGGCTCGAGCGCAGCGGCAAGATGACCGCGGAAGGCCTCAACAAGATAAAGGGGCTGATGACCGACATAGGCAGCCTCGAGAACATAGTCAAGGCGAGCAAGCACGTCGGCGAGAAGCTGGAGAAGATACAGGAGATAGAGGAGAGGCAGAAGGCCAGGACATCCAAGCTCGACAGCATATACGTGGACATGAAGAAGAAGATAGACGAGTTCAATGAGTACAAGGTCAAGCAGGACAAGCTGACGGGCATGAGCGACGACATGGTCAAGAACGTCGAGGAGCTCACGAGGAGGCTGGCCGACTACGCGACGAAGGCTGACATAACTAGCGTCAAGGACGAGCTCAAGATAGTCAGGGAGACTGCCAAGAGCGCGGCCGCCGTTAAGGCGCCGGTAGTCCAGGCGGACTCGCCGGAGGTCGCGAAGCTCAAGGCGGAGAAGGGCGAGATAGAGGCCATGATAGAGAGCCTCCAGGAGAACTTCAACGCCAAGGCCATGAGCGAGGCGGAGTTCAACAGCGCCAAGGAGAAGAACATGCAGAAGCTGGTGCAATTGGAGAAGCAGATAAAGGCTGCCTCACAGAAGGCGCCGGGCGCCGCGGGGGCCGCAGGGGGCGAGGGGCGAGACCACAAGAGGGTGATGCTCCTAGCGAAACTGCGGGAGTCTTACGAGAACGGGGAGATAAGCAGGACCGCATACGAGAAGAGCAGAAAGCTCCTGGTGAAGAAATGATAGGATGAGAGGGATAGCATTGCTGACCGGGCTGGTTCTGGCGGTTGCCGCAGCCGCGGCAATCCTGCTCGCGCCGTCCCTCACGGGATACTACCTGCTCGTGGCCGGCAGCAACTCCAACATGGAGATGTGGTCGTCGGCCGATCCCCAGGGAGGCTCCACCGTCCCCTTCCTCCTCGACGACGTGACCTTCTTCGCAAACTTCACGACATCCGCGGGCGCCCCGATATCCGGCGGGGGTACGGGATGCGACGTGCTGTTCGACGTCAACACCCTGTGGGAGGGGCCGTTCGCCATGACCTACAACGCGACCTCCCACCTCTACGAGTACACCCGCAGCTTCAAGTACATGGGCAACTACACATGGAACGTGACATGCGACGGCTCGGCGCAGGGATACGACAGCGGCCTCAGCGGCCTGGACAACGTGATGATATACAGGCAGGAGTGGTGGAACAAGAGCTGGAAGTTCAGGGTGAGGATAGACGTGGACGCGGCAGGTAAGAACCTCACAGAGTGGCCCATCGAAAAGGACATCAACTTCACCGAGCTGCTAGCGCAGTTCGACTATTCCGGGACGTTCGACGACAACTCGACGAGGCTCATAGAGTACAACACCACGGGAGGCCCCATGCAAGAGATACCCAGCCAGTTCGACAAGGGCGAGGTCTACGACCCCTCCGAGAGCGCAGCCGGGACGGTGGTCTTCATACTCAACGGCACCACGGACAGCGGGACTAGGAGGACGTTCTTCCTGTACTTCGACACGACCGAGAACGGGAACAAGAGCACCACCTCGTACCCGACAAACCTCACATACCTCATCAGCGGCGACGAGATAGAGGTCAACACCACAAAGCTCGGCTTCTACATAGACACCAACAGGAGCGAGAGCACGGCCGGCATATACGAGGCCAAGTTCGCCGACCCCTCACAGCCGCTCCCGCTGTTCATAGCCCCGAGCGAGTCCTACAGGACCATAGAGTACAGCGAGTACTCGAACGGCACCCATAACCTCAGCTTCGACCTCACGCAGGGCATGAGCGTGACGGCGGGCCCCGTCAGGCTTACAGTCAAGCTGTGGGGAGACGAGACTGTGTTCGGCGACCCCTCGGCCAAGACCGGAGAGGGGATGATGGTCAAGAAGTACTACTTCTACAACAGGGCCGGTCCCGACGAGACGGGCAGCTTCATGAAGATAGAGCAGAACTACACGAACACCGCGGGATACACCGTCTCCAGGAGTTCCGTCCAGGCCGGCTCCGTGGCCTTCGACATGGCACGCGGATGGTCGGCCATAGGGTCAGCCCCGAGCTACGACCCCTACGACGGCAGCGAGACGGACCCATATTCATGGTACTCGATGTTCTCAGACGGCACCGAGATAACGGGAGTCATCAACCTCGATGAGAACGTGCCCGGCTTCACCGCCATGAACAGCTCGTTGCAGGGCGGGAGAATAGGGATAGAGCTCGGCGAGACCTCCATAGGCGCCGGGGAGTCCATAATAGAGAAGCTGGCTCTCTACGCCGGCCGAGGAGGGACGAACGAGTTCGTGGATGTCAAGGACACGCTCAGCGACGCCGGGACGGTGACCCTCGGTCCCGGCGAGCCGCTCGCCATAGTCTCCTACACAGAGACGGACCATGATACCTACAACAGGAACGAGACAATATTCCTAAAGGTCAACGTCACGTACGACCCCCACGACATGCTGGACAGCGTCAACGTCACGCTCGACAATGGCACGCCGGCCACGGGAGACGACATAGTGATAAAGATGTACGACGACGGCACCCATGGCGACGCGACCCCCGGCGACCTGACGTTCGCCAACTACTACAACATAAGCACCACCGAGAACCTGGGACTGTGGTCGGTCACCGCGAGCCTCTACGACGTCAGCAACAACCTGCTCAACCAGTCACAGAAGAACATAACCCTGACGGGGCAGCTCTTCGTCGACGCCGTCATAGTCAATCCACAGGGAGAGGTCAGCAGGGACATGAACGCCACCGTGGACGTCATGAACTACAGGCAGGACATCTGGCACCCGGGAGCCGACCTCAACTGCACCGTCTTCTCAAGCGGGTCGAAGCTTTATGACATCAGCGACTCCTCGATAACCGACTACGGGAACGGCAGCTATCTCGTGCGGTTCACGGCTCCGGGCTATTTCGGCCTCTTCACACTGAACTGCACGGCCACCGACGGGGGCAACTACGGGCAGGACACCTACGACTTCACGGCAGAAGAGGTGAACACCGAGGTCGACGTCACCATAACTCCCCCTTCCTTCAACGTGACCAACGTCACATGGCTCGCTAATGAGAGCTTCATCATAAGGGTCGAGGCGGCAAACACCGAAAACGGGACAGCCTACAATGCGAGCGTCTCCCTCTCCCTCCCCTCCAGCATGAGCTCCAACTCCACCTTCGCCTGGTGCGACGACGACGAGGGCGGGCACGACATACTCATATCCAAGTCATGCATAATAGACTTCAACATAACCGTGCACAACACCACGGCCCCGTCCGTGCTGAGCCTGGACGCGACTGTGGACTGGGACAACCTCGACCTCTCAAGCGACCAGAACCAGACTTCCATGAACGTCACAGTCGACCCGACGTACATCATGTCCGTGCCGGAGGCGTTCTTCCAGAGCAACGTCAAGTCGGGCACGCAGAAGAACATAGGAAACTTCACCATCCGGTCCTACGGGAACGCCCCCCTGGAAAACGTCACGTTCAACTCCAGCGGGTTCGACCCTGAGTTCGGCTTCACGTTCGTCCCCGCCAGCTTCTCATCGGTGGCCGCCGGGGACTCGCAGAACGTGGAGGCCTACCTGCTCGTCACCGAGGGGTACCCGCCAGGCTACTACAGCGGGAAGATTAACGTGACAACTGAAAGCGGCGGCTACCATGAGATCCAGGTAAACATAACGGTCGCAGGCACAAACGTCACGCTCGACGTCACCGAGAACAACTTCACCGCCGACAACATAACGTACTACGATTCCCAGAACTTCACCTTCGGCTTCCTCATGAACAACACGGGCAACGTCACATCGTATGCCACGAACCTGACAATGGATTTCTCGAGCCCGTACATAACCACGACCAACACCACCCCCGACCAGTGCGGGAACCTTGAGCCCGGCGAGACGTGCGGAGGCAGCATGCTGATAGTCGTCTCCAACGGCACGCCTTCAGGAAACTACAGCGTCAACGTCAGCGCCCAGTGGCTCAACCCCGAGATAGGCATATGGTACAACTCCAGCATCATAAACATCACGGTCCTGTCAAACGTGACGCTCATAGTGCCGGAGGACTCCGTATCCGGCACGGTCGTCCACGGGACCACGGGCGTCGTCGGCAACTTCACCATAAACTCCACGGGCAACGATCCGGTGACCGGGATGAACTTCACCATAGGCGACGCGATGGGCAACTACCAGAACTTCGACATGAAGGTGGTCCCGAACATCACCGAGGACTACTACGGCAACCTGTCGGCTGGGGCATCCTTCACGGTCAACGTGACGGCCACGATACCGACCAGCTACCCGAACGGCACGTACCTGGGCTACCTGAACATAACCACCGGCAACGCCGGGTGGAAGCAGCTAGACCTGACGGTGGTGGTCCCGGAGACAAGGACATGGCTCATGAGCCCGCTCTCGTGCGATCATCCCGAGTCCCCGGAGTATGGCATAGCCTGCAACGTCTCTCTCAACAACACGGGAAACGTCAACATAAAATTCTCGGTGCAGCCACCGGCCACCGGCGACAGCAACCTGACCATGAACAACTACACATGGCCGGAGGAGACGAGCTTCGAGCTTGAGAACCAGACAGGGCGGATACTGAGCTTCTACTATAACGTGAGCTCCGCAGCACTCCTTTTCTACAACTCGTACTACAACATAAGCGCGTACCTTGGGACGCCGGCAAGCAGGAATGTCAGCATCCTTCTCACACCGTTCGTCAAGCCCGTGCTGTACAGCAACGTGACCACCAGCATCATGGCCCAGTCGGGTAACATAGAGCTCTTCACGACCGTCATCGATCAGGGCGGGGTGGCCGGCATAAACTTCACGCTCGCAAACGTCACAAGACCGGACGGCACGACGGACCAGATACGGATGAGGTACGTGGGCAGCGGGGGCCCTGGCACCTACTACTACCAGGAGTTCTATCCGGCGGACCCGCTCAACGGGACGTGGGGAAGCACGGACAGGAGAGGGAACTACACGTTCTTCTTCTATGCCCAAGACAACCTCGGCCTCAACGAGACGCTGAACGGGAGCTTCTACGTCCACGCGACGCTTCGCGCAAACACCAGCACGACGAGGGCGAGCACCCAGTACTATCAGGGCGAGACAGGGACCGTCTCCTACACGATGCTCGACGCCGAGGGGCTCCCGTTACAGGGGGCCAACGTATCCATAGTCATAAGGGACCCGACCAATCGCACGGTCAACCTGTACAACGGCAAGTTCATGACCAACGCCAACGGCGAGGCGGACCTGTATCCCTACTTCGACCTCTTCTCGGACTCGCCCACAGGCACGTACAACAT
This sequence comes from uncultured archaeon, assembly GCA_964616715.1. GTDB lineage: Archaea > Aenigmatarchaeota > Aenigmatarchaeia > QMZP01 > JAFGSV01 > JAFGFG01. The sequence continues at coordinate 7,923 of CAZTRL010000047.1, forward strand.
GACCGTATACTCCTGGTTCAACGACACCCCGGTGTCGATGTTACTCGAGAACACGAGCCTGGTGCAGTTCCAGGTCATAGAGAAGAAGCCGGGGATGCTGACGCTTGACCTTGAGGCACCGTCGGCATCCAGCACTGGTGACGGCCTCATAGTATACGCGACGGTGACCGACGGCGTCACGAACGTCAACGCCGACTGGACGATGGTGTCGCTGTACGACTCCCTCGACAATCCGATACTCGTCAACCAGACCATGACGCAGGTCTCCACCGGAAGGTATTCCAGATGGTTCAACACATCGGTCTCCGTCAACACCGGGCCTTGGAGATGGCACATAACGA
>CAZTRL010000048.1:0-8125 GCA_964616715.1 uncultured archaeon
TTTCAGGATTTCCGGAGTTCAGGAAAGCCATGGAAAGCATGTAGTCATTTGCCGAGTTCCTTTCCTATCCCGGTGAGCATCCTCATCCCCTTCACCTCTTCCTTTGCGAGCTCCACCTGCTTTATCCTGTAGGAAGAGAACTTCTCCTTAATGCTATTTATCCTCTGAAGCTGCTGGCTCCTCTTCTCGGCGCAGAAGCTGCAGTGGGCGTTCTCGGGTATTATCTTGTTGACTATGACGTCGCCGACGTTTATTCCGTACTCCTTGAGGACCGCAAGCGACCTCTCGGATTCCAGTATGCTCATCTCCTCGGGTATCATGACTATGTTGTATGATGTCTTCTTCGGGTCCGTCATCGTCTTCCTGGCTTCCTCTATCCTCGCCTTCATGTCGTTGAGGTGCTGAAGGTCCATGTCCGGCTTGTCGTCGTCCTTCGTGAACGGGAGCAGCCTCTTCACTGCGCCTATCATCCCGGAGAACCTCATCCTTATCATTATCATCTTGCCCACCCACGAGTCCATGAGCTCGGGAAGCGAGAGGAACCTCAGCGTGTGGCCTGTGGGCGCGGTGTCGAAGACTATGACGTCGTACTCCCTGGACTGCATGTACTGCATGAACTTGTCCATCGAGGCGAGCTCGTCTATCCCGGGCGTCATGCCCATCATGTCGAAGGTGTCGCCGAGGCCGAGGCCCTGGAGCGCCCCCATACCCTCGATCTTGGGCATTATCTTTTCCTTGTACTCGTCCATGGACTTCTTTGGGTCTATCTCGAGCGCGTAGAGGTTCTTGGCGACCTCCTTCACGTCGCCGCCTATCCTGGTCTCGAGCGAGTCCGAGAGCGAGTGCGCGGGGTCGGTGGATATCACGAGCGTCTTCTTGCCGGCCTTCGCCAGGGCTACCGCGGTCGCGGCCGACATGGACGTCTTTCCCACGCCGCCCTTGCCGGCGAAGAGGTAGAACCTGGTGTCCTTGTCCCTTTTCACAATCTTTCCCAGCTTCATCAGAACCAATCCTCTGTGGCTGTTCCCGGGTTCAGGCTTTCCTCTTGGCGTGTATCGCCTTGGCGAACTTCTTCACCTGGTCCAGCGGGTTCTTGTCGTCCTCTATCTTAGTGCCGATGTGTATGCAGTTCGCGCCGGCCTTTATGAGGGCGCTCGCATGCTCCGGCGTCTTGACCCCGCCCGCTATGACTATGTTCAGGTCCGAGTGCTTCCTTATAGCGCCGACTATCTCCAGGGGCACCGGCTCCGGCGCTCCGGACCCGGACTCAAGGATGGCAAACCTCATGCCCATGTACTGGGCCGCCATGGCGTACGCGACGGGCACGTCAGGCTTGTCCCTCGGGAGCAGGTTGGCCTCGCCGACGTAGCCGACCGTCTGGCCGGGCTCGAACACGAGGTATGCCGTCGGTATCGCCTCTATCGAGTACTTCTTGACCATGGGAGCGCCCAGCGACTGTGCGCCGGTTATCCAGTAGGGGTTCTTTGAATTGAGAAGGCTCATGAAGTACATCGAGTCCGCGTGGCTCGTTATGTTGCTGACGTTTCCGGGGAAGAGGTGGAGAGGTATGGACACCTTCTCCTTTATGAGCTTCGCCATCTCGTCTAGCGTGTGGCCCTGGGCGCCTATGGAGCCTCCGAGCATTATGATGTCGGCCCCGCCTTCGTACATCACCTTTGCGAGCTTCGCGCCCTTCTCGGGTGAGTGCTTCTCGGGGTCTATCAGTCCCATGAAGACGCCGCGCCCGGAAGAAGTCATGGAGTCTATGTACCGCTCGGTCTTGCCCTTGCGTATCTTTTTTGGGCCCTTTCCGGGTATTATGCTCCTGACGTACCTTTGCACATTCCTGTCCATTGTAATTAAATTGTCCGCAGGTTTTTAAATGTAGGCGAGATGAAGAATTATCTATGCTGCTTGTCACTGGGGCTACCGGTTTTATAGGGAGCCACCTGGTCCCGGCGCTGGTCCGGAAGGGCTACCGGGTGAGGGCTCTCTGCAGGAGGAGGGAGGACGCGGCGAAGCTCCCGAAGGGGGTCGAGGTCTACGTCGGCGACGTCGGAAAGCCCGACGGCCTCTCGGGCGCGCTCAGGGGCGTCGACACCGTCATCCACCTGGCCGGGATGGTGTCGTACTCGAAGCCCAGGGAGGAGCTCTTCAGGGTGAACGCCATAGGCACGAGGAACCTGCTGGAGCGCTGCGGCGGCGTCAAGAGGTTCGTGCTGTCTTCCAGCGTGTCCGTCTACGGGGAGATAAGGGGGGAGGCCGACGAGGGTTATCCTGTCTCCCCTCGGACGCCTTACGGCGAGTCAAAGCTCAGCGCCGAGAAGTTCGTCGAGAAGTCCGGAATAAGGAGCTCCATTCTCAGGATAGCTCCGGTGTACGGGGAGGGGAGCCCGAGCTGGAGGAAGAACATGAGGCTCATGGACAGGGGATTCCCGGTCCCCGGGACGGGGAACCTCACCCATGTCGTCCACGTGTCAGACGTGGTCCAGGCCTTCGTGAAGGCGGCGCAGAAGGGGGAGGGCATATACAACATCGCGGGAAAGGAGCCTGTCAGGTTCAGGGACTTCGCGGGCATGCTGATGGACGGGCTGGGCAGGAAGAGGAGGTTCTGGCCGCCGTTCCTAGTCGGGATTCTCGCCAGGATCACCGGCATGAAATCCTATCTGGACGTCCTCACCATGAACAGGAACTACGACATCGGCAGGGCGCAGAGGGAGCTCGGATACAGGCCCGGTGCAGACCTCGCGAAGGAGACGGCCCGCATGGTGGATTGGTACAGGAAGTCCGCATGACATCGGTTGTTGGAAAAATTTGACCCCTTGCAGCCGATTTTAAACGTTTTTTGTCACTGGGCAATCCTTAATATTTGCACCAAAATAGATAGCAAGCGAAAACATTTATAAACCCGGATGTCAACATTCTATTGCAAATTCCATAACATGTGGAGGTAATTGAAATGGTAGCGAAGAAGTACTATGAGATGAAAGCCGGCGGAAACAAGCACGTATTCACCGGAAAGTCTCCCAGGCAGGCAGCGCTCAAGGCCGCAGCAAGGGGCTTTGGCGACATAAAGCTCAGGGAGAGGGGCAGGAGGAACAAGGACGGCACCTACACCATCCACAAGTTCAAGGGTTCCGTAAAGACCATAAACGCCCCCGCCAACAGGCCATCATGGCTTCCGGCGAAGGTGAAGAAGCCCGTAGTCAAGAAGTCCGGCGTTGAAAGGGTAAAGAAGTTCTGAGAGAGCTTCCGGAACTTTCGTTTCTTTTTCTTTCTTTTTGAGGACAGCCGTCGGGCTGTCCCAGTTTTAAATCTTTATGAGAACTATTCCGCATGGATTTTCCGCGCTGGAAGGGATACGCCCATGTCTTCGGTGACGAGAGCCCGCTCTCGATGCTCGGCGGAGTCCGCGGAAACGGCAACGACGTATACCCAGGGACAGGTACTATAAGCGTGGGGCCCCACAGCGATGAGGTCAGGGGTATAGACTCGGAGGCCATATCGGACCTTGATACGCACTATGACATCACATATTTGCTGGGCTCCGCATCCGGGGTGAGCCGCATGTGGTACAGGAGAGGAACCAGCCTGCCTCGGCAAGGCGATGTCATCTCCATAGAGGGGACTGGCGAAGGAGACGCCTTTGTCGGCGGCTTCAAGGTAACGGGGACCATGAGGATGTACAACGGAAGGCAGACGTGGTGGCTGGTCTACGTGATGCCGAAGGCTCTCATCTGAGGCCTACATGGGGAAGAGCACGCCCGCGAGCCCACCCACGAAAAGCGTGACTATGAGGTTTATCAGGAACACCGGAGCGAACCTGACGCCCTCCTTTATCCAGACCTCGCCGCCCTTCTTTCGCAGGCTCTCGACCTCCGCCTCGGTTATGCCCCTCCACTTGTCGGTCATGATTACGTCGCCGACGCGCAGGTCCTTGGCCTTCACCTTCCTCTTGAAGAGGTCGCTCTCGACAGCCCTCGCATACTGGAGGAAGACCAGTATGAAAAGCGCCAGGAACGGGAGGACCAGTATGTTCTGGAAGTCGTAGAACGGCACCCCGAACTCGTTAGCCAGGTAGAACGACGACGTCACCGAGGCCGCGAGCATCAGAAGGAAGACGCCTGCGGTAGCCGTCCTCCTCGCCTTCATGTTGCCCTTGAAGGTCTTGTAGACCTCGGGACGCCTCAGGCCTAGCACCACGGCGTATAGCAGCAGGTAGCCCAGCGCGACCAGGAAGAAGTTTAGCACTATCGAGAACTGGAAGGGCATGGCGAAGCCGAAGAGCGGCGTGAATCCCGCCGTGTCCGGGAAGAGGAACCCGAGAGCCCCCATGAGCCAGGCGTCGCCGTCCCCCCACTGCTTGAGGAAGTAGAGCAGCAGCCCGAAGCCGAGGAACGCCGCTCCGAATATGAACGAGTTGGAGATTATGGTGAAGTCTCCCGTCATGAACGAGAACAGCCCCCTCACTGCGAGGGCCGCCGCTATCATGGAGTAGGGCAGCCAGTCCGGAAACTCTGTCGTCTTCAGGTCCCAGTACGCGCCCAGACCGAAGCCCGCGAGGCCTATGGAGAGAAGTATCCATCCGAGTATCATAGTAATAGTTGAGCCGGCCCAAATAAATCTTTGGGGGAGGGGGTTTGATGGGGCCGCGGAGATTTGAACTCCGGTTACGGGACCCCCAGCCCCGAGTGATAGACCAAGCTACACTACGGCCCCTGGGGTGTTCTTCTATTGTTGCAAAAGAAAATATAAATGAATAGGATGGGCCCGCTGAGATTTGAACTCAGGTCTTGGACTCCCGAAGCCCAGATGCTAGGCCAAGCTACACCACGGGCCCAAACTAGTCTATATTGGAGGGGGCAGATTTAAATTAAACCTGCGTTCATTAGATTAATTTATAAATTTTAGATTCAATAAAATCTCAGAAACTGGAGAGGTATAGTCATGAAGGGCGTGCTTGGGATTGCATTCATCGCAGTGCTTGTGTCCGCTGCGGCGGCATCGGCGATGGAGGTGAACCTCGACGTTTACCCGGCCGAGCAGACCGTCAAGCCCTACGTGACGGCGAGGTACATCGCAACCGTGGAGACCGACATACCCGACGGCGGCATCTACCTATACGTCACCGGAAAGCCCAGCAACTGGGTCAACATGGGGACGTCCTACATAGACCTTCCGGTAGAGAACGGGCAGATAAAGATTCCCATTGACTTCTACCCAAACGACAGGCAGGGCAGCTACACGTTCACCGTGTCCGCGCAGTCTATGATGTATCCCGAGAACCAGGAAAGCCGGGAGATAACGCTGAGGGTCCTGAGCCCTGAGAAGATAAACCTCCTGGATGCCGGCATGGATGAGGACGGGAAGAACGCGGTGGTCAGGCTCGGGCTGGACGTCGCCGGGACCGAGGACGTGACGGCAGACTTCGCGGTCACCGACTCTGAGGGCACCACGGTCGCGACCTACACCAGGACGCAGACGATTGAGGGCCCGGGCGAGATATCCCAGTCCGTGCCGCTCGGCGGCCTCAATGCCGGAACCTACGAGGTGAGCGCTTCCGTGAAGGGGACTTCGATAGCGTTCTCGGATTCCTTCACGATAGATCCCGTGAGGATGGTCGTCAAGACCGAGGAAGCCGAGGAGAGCGCGCTCTTCAACGAGTACAGGATAAAGCTGAAGAACGACGGCAACGTCGTCGAGGATGATTACAGCGTCGAGGCGAGCGTCCCGACGGGATTCGTGACCTTCTCCCAGCAGCCCGACAGCTGCGAGGATGGCGTGTGCAGGTGGGTCATAGACGCGCTCGCTCCCGCCGAGGGGATGGAGATAGTCTACAGGATAGACTACTGGCCGCTCGTCGCCGAGGGCCTGCTGATAGCGATACTTCTCGGCGCTTTCGCCGTCTTCGGCTGGAACAGGATAAACGTGCCCTCCATCAGCAAGAGGGTCGAGCACGGAAAGAGCGGCAGCTACACCGCGGTCATAGAGATAAGGAACGCAGGGAGGAAGATAACCAACGTGGTAGTGAGGGACGTGGTCTCGCCGCTGTTCGAGCTCGAGAGGACGTTCGAGACGATTAAGCCCGCCATAAAGAGCACGGGCGACGGGACCGAGCTGGTATGGTCGCTTCCCGCCATAGAGCCCGGGGACCACCGCATAATCCACTACAAGGTCAGGCCCGTCGTGAACGGCCACCTGATGGTGCCGAAGGCCTACATGAGGTACTCGCTTTCGAACGGCAAGAAGTCGAAGGTCGTGTCCAGGCAGTCGTTCCTCGCCGCATGAGCCTGGATTAGTTTTTTAAGGTTTCCCCGTCATATTCTATTAAGTCCCGAGGTAGCTCAGACTGGCTAGAGCGATCGGCTGTAGACGAGCACACCGTGATATATGCACGGTCTTATGAGTGTGTTTGTTAAACGCAGTCGCTCGAGAGAGACCGATAGGTCGGGAGTTCAAATCTCCCTCTCGGGATTTTTATTTTTTCACAGTGGGCTTTGCCTACTGCATGTTTTTTAAACCTTTGCGGGGAAATAATATACTATGCATCCGAACGTGGCTATTATCGTGAAGCTATGTTAGTTTCATTAGCCAGAGGTCCGGGTGCGCTGGTTCTTTTCTCCTGACGGATGATTCGAATCTTCCTCCCGGGCGGATGCTATAATGGGAAAGGTGAAGGAATGGTAGGAGAAAACGGTGTGTGCAGCGACCACAGCGGCAGGTTCCACGTCATGAAGAGCACGACGCAGATTGACGTGGACTACTGGGACGCCATGGCGTCCGAATACGCTATTGTGCTGATGAGGGAGACTGCCGATAAGGTCTACGCCGACCAGACGCACAAAGACACGAGGGTTATGTTTTAGGCTCCGTTGATTTTTTCGGAGCAGATGAATGGAGGCCAAGGAAAGGTAAAGATTATGCGCCCGATTGCGGTGTTGCTAGTGAAGCTATGCTAGTTTCATTAGCCATTGCTCCGGGTGTGTTTCGTTCTTCGTGTGCCTCGACGGTCCCTTGGACCGCGGAACCTCCTCCCGGACGCAATGGGGCGTCAAGACGAGGAGGTAATGGAAATGAAAGGATATCCGAAAGGAATTGGCTGGCTGGGCTGGGACCTGGGAAGCATATTCCATGAGGTGGGCGACCCTGACGCAAAGATATACAGGCCCAGGGGAACCGGCGCTGTCTACGAGACGGTCGCGGCAGCCAGCCCTCCCAAGGACATGGAAAGCCACAACTTCATAAACACAGCAGACATTTAGGTCCGCCATTAGTTATTGGCGGGCCAAAGCCGCAGTCCCCTTTCTTCACAGGCTCTTTATTATCTCGCCGGCATCGGCTATGCTGTCCACGACGAAGTCGGCCCTTGCGAGGTCATCCCTTGAGACAGTGCTCGTGAGGGCCACGCATATCATCCCCGCGCTCTTGGCGGATTCCACGCCGAGGGGCGCGTTCTCCACGACGACGCACTCAACGGGCTCCACGCCGAGCCCATCGGCGCACTTCAGGTAGGGCTCCGGGTCGGGCTTGGGCTTCACCGTCTCGTCACCCGTCTGGATGAAGTCGAACAGCGCCATCTCCGAAGGCTTCATGTGGTCAGAGAGCGCGACCCTGGGGCTTCCCGTCGCGAGGCCTACCTTGAAGTGGAGCTTCCGGAGCTTCCTTATGAGCTTCAGCGCCTCTGGCCTCATCCGCAGGCCGGAGGCCACGGACAGGTACTCCTTCCTCTTCCTCTCCATGAGCCTCCGCACCTCGTACTCGTCGATGCTGAGCTCCCTGGTCACGTCCGTGAATATCTCGAAAAGGTTGCCGCCCTCCCGCCTGTATATGTCCATGGGCTCAAGCTTCATCCTGTCGCCTAGCACCTTCTTGAAGGTGAGGTAGTGCAGGTGCATGTTGTCTATGAGCGTCCCGTCGAAATCGAATATCACAGCCTTTATCATGGAAACCGGCCCCCGCTATAAGCCTTTCATGTGCGGATTAAGTTTATAAATACCTCCTTTCCATATAATACTTGGCGGCCAAAGGGGAGAGGTTTACCCGTACCCATTTCGAACACGGAAGTCAAGCTCTCCGACGGTCCGGGCATTACTGGTTTCGGCTGGGAAACCCGGATCGCTGCCAA
>CAZTRL010000049.1:0-7656 GCA_964616715.1 uncultured archaeon
AGCTGGGCCGCAAGCGTCTTGTTGTGGGCGAGGACGAGCGCCGGCCGCTGGGCCTGCGCTATGACATTTGCCATGGTAAAGGTCTTTCCGGAGCCAGTGACGCCGAGGAGCGTCTGGAACCTCTTCTTTCCCTTCAGGCCGTCCACCAGCTTCCTTATCGCCTCTGGCTGGGAGCCCTTCGGCTGCATGTCGGTCTTCAGCACGAACTTCCTGTCTTCCTTCATGATAGCGCAACCTTCCTCCTGAGCAGCCTGTTGTATGATATAGCGAACCTGTGGGCCTCATCCCTTATTTCCCTTATGTACTGAAGAGCTTTCCCCTTCCTGTCAAGCGCCTTCGGGAAGGGGAGTCCGGGAAGGTAGACATCCTCTAGGCGCTTGGCTATCGATATCGTTGGGATTGAGAGCTCAAGCTCCTTCAGCGACCTGGCTGCGGCCCTGAGCTGGCCCTTTCCCCCATCTATTATTATGAGGTCTGGGAACTGCGCACCCTCCTCGCGCAGCCGGAAGTATCGCCTCCTCACGACTTCGGCTATCGCCGCATAGTCGTCTATCTTCTTCACGGTCTTTATCCTGAATCGCCTGTACTCAGACTTGTTAGGGGTGCCCCCGACGAACTGCACCATGCTCCCGACCGTGGACGTCCCGGACAGGTGCGAGATGTCGAAGCACTCCACCACCATCGGGGTCTCGTTCATGTCGAGCGCCTTGCCTAGTGCTTCCGCCTTCATCTCGCCGCCGAAGACGCCGAGCTCCACGTTGCTCCTGGCTATCTCCAGCAGGTCCTTCTTGACGCCCTTCGCCGGAACCGTCACCCTCACCCTGCTGCCACGGATACTCCCTAGGAACTCCGCCACGGCATCGCCTGCTGCCTCGGGGACTATGACCTCTTTGGGCACGGGGTTCTCGGAGTAGTACCTCGACATGAATTCGCCGAGGAAGCCTTCAGTCTCCTGGAACACGTACTCGCTCTTCCCCGAGAGCACGCCGCGGTGCACGTTGAAGAGCACCAGGTGCACGATGCCGTCCCTTGCGACGTAGCTTATGACGTCCTCGTCGTAGCTCCTCTTCCGGTCGACCGCCTGGCGCTCGGAGAGATACCCGAGGGCCGCTATCCTGTCCCTCGTCTCGATTGCCTGCTCAAACATCTGCCTTTCGGAAAACCCGTCCATCTCCTTCCTCAGCCTCTTCTCTAGCTCTCCCGTCTTCCCCTTCATGACCATCTCCGCCTGGGACATGCTGGAAAGGTAATCCTCCCTCGTTATGTTTCCTATGCAGGGAGCGCTGCATATGCCTATCCTGTAGCGCAGGCACGCCCTCTTGGGAAGCTTCCTGCACGTCCTGAGCTTGAAGGTCTTGTTCAGCACCTTGAGTATCTGGTCCCTCTCCGTCCCCGAGACGAACGGGCCGAAGAACCTGCCGCTGCCCTCCTTTGAGCGGGCAACGAGAAGCCTTGGGAACTCCTCGTCAGTGAGGCGGATGTAGGCATACTGCTTCGCATCCTTGAGCTGGATGTTGTAGGGCGGCTGGTGCTTCTTCACGAGCGTGTTCTCCAGGATCAGAGCCTCGACCTCGCTCTTTGTGACAACGAAGTCGATATCCTCTATCTGCCTGACGAGGGCCGCAGTCTTTGGGTCGTCGTGCCTCTTCCGGAAATAGCTGGCGACACGCTTCCTAAGGTCCTTGGCCTTTCCTATGTATATTATCCTTCCGCCTGACCTGAACATGTAGCATCCGGGCTTCTTCGGAATCCCGGGGAGAAGAGACTTGAAGTCAACCATGTAACAAGAATCCGTTTCATTCTATAAAACGTTGCCCTCGCCACCGTACCTTGCAACGACGGCGGCGTTGTTGAGCGCGATTATGATGTTCTTGTAGTAGACAGGAAGCGGAGGGTCTGCGTTGTGCGTGCGCCACCCCTTTCCATAGATGTCGAAAGAGTGCCTGCCGGTTGCCTTGTGCACGCCCCTGTCCTCGAAGCCGTACTCATCCGCCAGCTCCTCGGAGAAGTCGAATTCGACCGGGACATCGTATGAGCCGTTCTCCCAAGGGCGTATCATTATGTAATTGTCGTGGCCATGCGGGCTTATCTTCCTCTTCTCTATCACGAGCTGCCTCCAGAACGGGAAGCCGGCAAAGCTCACATAGCCGTCGCCGGCATACATGTCGCTTTCCCAGCGCTTCATGAACGCCTCGAGCTCTTTTGCATCGTCCGGCGAGCGCAGCTTCCTGCTGACAAGCTGGAGCATGTCCATGTAGCTTTCTTCCATGGCCTTCCCGAAGACCGAAACCACCGTGCCTAGGTCTATGCCCTTTTCGACTATGGATTTGTGGAACGGCGGCATGACGGAATACTCGCTGAAGTACGCCTTCCCGCCATAGCCTGTATAGAACGCGGGGAACTGCTCCCTTCGCATGAGCCTCTTCGCGGCTTCCTCACTCACGGCTGCCATCATTAGCGATGGGGAAAAAGCTTTTTAACGCTATTTCCTGCCGAGGAGCGGCTTTAGGAACTTGCCGGTGAAGCTGTCGTAGTTAGAAACGACCTCCTCAGGCGTGCCCTTGGCCACGACCCTGCCTCCAGCGTCTCCCCCGCCGGGGCCCAGGTCCACTATGTAGTCGGCGCTCTTTATGACGTCGAGGTTGTGCTCGATGACTATTATGCTGTTTCCCTTGTCCACGAGGTCGGAGAGCACCTTTATTAGCTTCTTGACATCGTGGAAGTGCAGGCCGGTCGTCGGCTCGTCGAGCAGGTAAACGCTCCTCCCGCCGGACCTCTTGGCGAGCTCCCTCGTGAGCTTTATCCTCTGGGACTCGCCGCCGGAGAGCGTCGTCGAACTCTGTCCAAGCTTTATGTATCCGAGGCCGACCTTGTCAAGCGTCTCAAGCTTCCTCCTGATTCCCGGGATGCTCCCGAAGAACTCCAGCGCCTCCTCCACGGTCATCGAGAGGACGTCTGATATGCTCTTTCCCTTGTAGAGGACATCGAGGGTCTCGCGGTTGTAGCGCTTCCCCTTGCAATCGTCGCACTCCACGTAGACGTCCGGCAGGAAGTTCATCTCTATCTTTATGACGCCGTCGCCGTCGCATGCGGCGCATCTTCCTCCGGCGACGTTGAACGAGAACCTTCCTGGGCCGTAACCCCTCTTCCTGGACTCCTCGGTCTGGGAAAAGAGCGCCCTTATCTCGTCGAAGAGCTTGGTGTACGTCGCAGGGTTGCTCCTCGGGGTCTTGCCTATCGGGCTCTGGTCTATGACTATCACCTTGTCAACAACGCCTTCTATCTCCAGCGACTCGTGCTTTCCCGGCCTTCTCCTGGAGCCCATGACCTTGTTCATGAGGGCCTTGTATAGTATGTCGTAGACCAGCGTCGACTTGCCGCTTCCCGAGACCCCCGTGACCAGAGTCAGAACACCCATCGGTATCCTGACGTCTATGCCCTTGAGGTTGTGCTCCCTCGCGCCCTTCAGCATTATACTGCCAGTCGGCTCTCTCCTCTCGGCCGGGACTGGTATCGTCCTCTTCCCGGAAAGGTACTCGCCTGTCAGGCAGTCCTTGCACTTCATTATCTGCGAAGGGGTCCCCTCCGCGACTATCTTCCCTCCATGCACGCCTGCCCCCGGGCCCATGTCTATCACGTGGTCCGCCGTCCTTATGGTCTCCTCGTCGTGCTCGACCACGATGACAGTGTTACCCAGGTCCCTCAGCGTCATGAGGGTGTCTATGAGCTTCCGGTTGTCCTTCTGGTGCAGGCCTATCGACGGCTCGTCGAGTATGTACATGACGCCGGTGAGGTTTGAGCCTATCTGGGTCGCGAGCCTTATCCTCTGGGCCTCGCCGCCGGAGAGCGTGCCGGCCGCCCTGGAGAGCGTGAGGTATCCTATGCCAACGTCATCCAGGAACTTGAGCCTCGCCCCGATCTCCTTCAGCACCTGTCTTGCGATCTCCCTCTCCTTCTCGCTTATCCTGAGGTTCCGAAAGAAGTCCCTGCAGTCCGTTATCGCCATGTCGGTGACGTCTATTATGTTCTTGCCGGCGATCTTCACCGACAGTATCTTCTTCTTCAGCCTCTTCCCGCCGCAGGCGCCGCAGGGCGATATCCTCATGAACTTCTCAAGCTCCCTCCGCCTGTAGTCCGACTTGGTCTGGTGGTAGAGCCTGTCGGACTGGGGTATGAGCCCCTCCCACGTTCCCGTGTGGCTCCACTGGGCGTCGCCGCCGCTCATCCTCATCTCGAAGCGCATCCTCCTCCCGGAGCCGTACATGAGCACATTGTACTGGTCTTCGGTGAGGTCCTTTATCGGGGTGAAGACATCGAAGCCGTGATTCCTGGCGACCGAGCCGAGGTACTGCCCCCTCCACCCGTCGATGGCGTTCCTGTAGAGGGCTATCGCGCCGTCCGCTATGGAGAGGCTCTTGTCCGGTATTATGAGGTCATCGTCGAAGTCCATCCTTATGCCCAGGCCGTGGCAGGTCTCGCACGCCCCGAAGGGGCTGTTGAATGAGAACATTCTGGGCTGCAGCTCCTCGAAGACCATGCCGCACACGGGACACGCCATCCTGGAGGAGTACAGCTTATCCTTCTTCCCCTCTACCCAGACCTTCATGAGGCCGCCGGACTTCTGAAGGGCGTGCTCGCAGGCCTCTACAAGCCTGCTCCTGTCGGATGCATCCAGCCGGTCTATGACAATGTCTATGTCATGCATGACGTAGCGCCCGAGCTTTATCTCCTCGTCTGTGCGCCTGAGCTGGCCGTCCACCCTGACCCTCACGTATCCGTCCTTTGCGAGGTCCTCGAACAGCTTCTCGTAGGTGCCCTTCTTCTGGACGACTATAGGCGAGAGCACCGTTATCATGCCCTTGTGGGCAGATTGCACCTGGTCGGCTATCCTCTCAGGCGTCTGGGACTGTATCCTCTCGCCGTGCTCCGGGCAGTGGGGCACCCCAATCCTTGCGAACAGAAGCCGCAGGTAGTCGTATATCTCCGTCACCGTGCCCACTGTGCTTCTCGGGTTCTTGCTCGTCGTCTTCTGGTCTATGGAAATCGCAGGGGAGAGGCCGTCTATGCTGTCGACGTCGGGCTTGTTCATCAGGCCCAGGAACTGCCTGGCGTACGAGGAGAGAGACTCGACGTACCTCCTCTGGCCCTCGGCATAGAGGGTGTCGAAGGCCAGCGTCGACTTGCCCGAACCTGAAAGGCCGGTTATGACGATAAGCCTGTCCCTAGGTATGGTGACGTCTATGTCTTTCAGGTTGTGCTCCCTCGCGCCCTTGATGACTATCTCCTTTCCCATGACCATACCACCCGAGAACGTAAAAGACATACTTGCAGGTAGATAAAAGGATGAGAAAGCGGCTATTTAAAAGTGATTCCGCTACAGGAGCATCCCGGTAGTGTGCTCGGCGTTTCCCACGCCGACGCCGAAGTCCGCGGTCGTCCTGACCTTCCCGGTTCCCTTGTCCGTGACCTTGATGTCCGTTATCCTGGCCGGATACTCGTTGTAGACGAGTTTGTTCGGTATTATGCCAAACGCGTTCTTTTTGAAGGTCCACGAGGAGTGGGAATACGCGCTCACCGTGAACTCGACGCGCTCCATCCTGCTCTCGCCTGACACTATGAAGTCCGGATACTCGCCATCGACCCGGCGGACCTTGATGTCCCCTATGTCGTGCAGCGACTCCCCGTCGAAGAACTTTATCTCCTTCTTGAATGACCTTCCCAGCGCCCTTATGTTGTAGTACTTGAGGACTTCACCACCAGGGAAGTGGAAGGTGCCCCAGTACCATCCGACGGACGGGGCGTTGACGAAAACCCTCTGGAAGTATGCCGTGCCATTGACCTGCCTGCCGTCTATCTTTCCTGACAGGCGGAAACGGTTGACCCTGAGGAGGGAGTAGCCGAGGCTTCCCACGAAGCTGTTGTACGACTTCTCGGGCTCGAGGAACTCGTCGCCGCCATCGAACTCTGCCACCAGACTGAACCTGTCACCTATGGAGACCGTGCTCTTCCTCCCAGAGACATCGAACGCCGTCGGCGTGCTGGACTTCGTCGAGAGGCGCGACTCCGACACCTCGAGGACGCAGGGGTCGAGGAGGAGGTTGTGATGCATCTTCCGGCCATCGTAGTACCATGCGGCGACGGCGCCGTCCATGCGCGACCTGTCTGACAGGCTGGAGAGCTTCATGTCAATCCCGTTGCAGTTTATGGACCTCTCGTTCTTCGTGGACCATAGAATCATGAGCTGGCGCGGCCTCTTCGGGTCATCTGGATTGTCTATGAAGAACAGCCAGAACCACCACCACCAGGAGCCCCTCGGCATGCGGTCGCCCGCTATGTCGAAGACAGTGGACGCGAAATCAACACCGCTTTCCTTTGCCATTCAATATACTTCGCGCCGACATTTTTATTTCATTACGACCGGAGAGCCGCAGCGCGAGAATTTAAAACTTCACGGTCCAGCATAATAATGGGAAAAACGCAACCGCACAAGCACACATACTACAGCCCGGAAGTCGTAGAATACATCGAGCAGGCAGTAAGTAAGATAAAGGAACCTGACAAGAAGGGGCCCGGTTTCATAGAAGGTGACGCTGAATACAGCGCGAACGACCTGCTCAGTGAGATGGTGAACAGAACTCCTATCGGGCTGAGATTCTACGAAGCCGCGAAAAAAGTGATGAACTTCACCATGAAGGATGGCGGTGCATACATAATAGAAGGCAGGGCGGAGCTGCTCAGGGAGAAGGTGAGCCCCGACGACCTCCAGAGGATAGAGGACAAGGGCGCGCTGTATCCGGCCGAGCATCCACTAGGCTTCAAGACTTCCTACAGGTTCACCGCAGACAGCACCGACGGGCTACTGCACGAGGATACAATCGTCAGCATCCTCGACGGGAACACGGCAGTCATCGGCCGATATCCGGCCTCCCAGCTCAAGATAGGCCAGTGCAGGATTGCCGGCCTCTCGTACTCCTGAAACGCCGGACGCACCGGAAAGGTTTTATTTCATCGGCGGCTTATTTCACTTATGAAAAGCATCAACGTCGGCATATTCAATGACATGGCGATCGGAAGGGAGCTGGGGAAGAAGGGGACGGAGAGCGACATAATATTCCACAACAGGAAGGAAGGCGACTGCATATACACGTTCATGCAGCCGGCCGAGGGAAAGGTCGTTCCCAAGAGCCAGATAGCATGCGCGGTAGACGCTGCCGTGGTATCGTTCGAGAGCATGACGCCGGAGCTCGGGGAGACCATACTCCTGCTCGACGCGGCCGGCGTGAAGAGCGGCGTGGTCATAGTCCATCCGGGAACCGATGTCAAGCAGGTGGTCGAGATGACCAAGGGCACGACGCTCGAATCGTTCGTGGTCCGGGAGAGGGTAGTTCCATCCATAATGGAGACGCTCTCCAAGACCGAGCCCGAGAGGGACGGGTCCTCCGGCGCCGCCGTCATCGCCGACCATTCATTCAGCGTCAAGGGCGTCGGGGAGGTGGTCCTCGGATTCGTCAGGAAGGGGACGCTGAGGAAGCACGACAAGCTCACTCTCCTTCCCGCCGGAAAAGAAATCGTCGTGAGGTCGATACAGATGCATGACAAGGACTTCGACGAGGCAGGGCCCGGCTCGAGGGTCGGCGTGTGCGTGAAGGGAGCCTC
>CAZTRL010000050.1:0-7602 GCA_964616715.1 uncultured archaeon
GCGAGAAGGTCCCGCGGTTCATATTCGAGCCCTTCGGGAAGTTCGTCAAGAGGCCCGAGCTGACAGACGAATCAGTCATGCCGGAGTCGAAATAACCAAAATAGACAGCAAGGAGCGAAGGCCTTAAACATTTATAAGGGAGGCGAATCAAGTATATATTGATAAAATATGTCAAGGAAAGCACAAGCTGCAATGGAGTACTTGATGACTTACGGTTGGGCGATCTTAATCGTCATAATCGTAGCGGCCGCCTTATATGCGCTTGGGGTCTTCAACCCGTCCACTTGGACAGGGTCTAGGGCCACAGGATTTACAAATATCGGCGCGCCTGCATCCGGGGCATGGAAGCTTTCAGCTACGAATAGCTCGAATCAGTTCCAGCTGTTGCTGTCCAACAACCTTCCGTCGAGAATATCCGTAAACGCAACACAGACAAGAGTTCTTGTGGGTTCGACAGCCTGCAACTACGTGGCTGTCATGAACAACGCCACAAGTGCACAGACAGTAGGGATAGGATCGAGCTTTAACATAACGGCTGGTTGTGGAGCACAGACTCCGGGTTCAAGTTACACCATCACGGTGGAACTTGCATACGACAACCTTGATACCGGTCTTACCGGATTCAAGGAAACCGGAACGCTTACGGGAACTGTAGGATAGAACAGCCACCGGCCACAAACGTAAAGTCATCTTAGCTATTTCTTTATTTTTCCCTTCATCGTTCCTCTCGTGAGAATATCGTTTTGGGTGGAGGCAACTTCCTCTCTCATTGTTTTAAATCAGAGCCGGCCATTATTCTACTTATGTGGAAGCAGGTCATAATCGTGAGGAAGGACCTTCGGCTCTCCAAAGGGAAGCTTGCAGCCCAGGTCGCCCACGCATCCCTTGACGCCTACAAGGAAGCCGGATACGAGGAGCAGTCGGAATGGGAGGCATGGGGCTCCAAGAAGGTGGTCCTCAAGGCCGAGAACATAAAGGAGATGCTTGCCATCAAGAAGGATGCCCTGAAGGCGGGCCTTCCATGCGCCCTCATAAAGGACGCCGGAAGGACGGAGGTGCCTCCCGGGACCATCACCGCCCTCGGAGTCGGGCCGGGGACCGAAGAGGAGATAGACAGTGTGGCGGGACACCTGAAGATGCTCTGAGCGCCGCTTAAATATATTAAAGCTGAAGTCATACTATTCTGGTGGTAATGATGGCAGAGGACGCATCGCAGAAGGAGGCGCAGGAGAAGGCGCTGGTGTACCAGATTCTCCAGGCCCAGCTCGAGGAGCTGGGGAAGCAGTCCGATGCCATAGACGCCAGGGCTGCCGAATTCGAGGCCGCGAAGGCAGCTCTCGGCGACATGGGAAAGGCAGATGAGGGAAAAGACGTGCTCATTCCCGCGGGCGCCGGCTGCTACTTCCACGGCAAGCTCGGCAGCAAGGACAGGTTCCTGGTCGAGATAGGCGCGGGCTTCGCGGCGGAGAAGGACCTGGCGGGCGCGCTGGCCTCGGTCGACGATAAGATGAACGAGATAGAAAAGCTGGCAGAGAAGGTCGAGGCCGAGATGGTGCACCTGAGGGGCAGCATGGACAAGCTGGGCCTTGAGCTCAACGAGATGATGACCGGGAAGGCCAAGGTGAAGCCCCCGGAGGAGAAGGAAGAGAAGCCGAAGGACAAGGACATAATAGTCGACTAGTCCGCTTCCGGGAGCCTTATCTCCTCGAACGTCACTTTCTTCTCGTTGACCAGTTCCTTGATGTGCTTCTGCATGGGCGAGAGTTTTGCGCCTGCCGCCTTGAACTCTATGAACACCACGCCGTCGTCGTTGAACTGCACGCCGTCTATCGGGCTTCCGAGGAACCTGAAGTTCTGCTGGTCGTGAGGGTATATTGCAAGGAGCGGTATGAACTGCTCGCTCATCTTGCCGTATTTTACCGAGAGGCTTTGCTTCTTGGATAGTAGCTCCTTGTAGTCCTTCCTAAGCTCCTGATATGCCCTGTAGAGTATGAGGAAGGCGAGGCATATGACCGTGAGCGCCAGGAGTATCAGCTCTTCGAACACGGCGGCCCCTCCAGCTTCCTAAGTATGCCCGTCAGCTCTGAGATGTCCGTCACCTCGTAGTCCGGCTTCACGGAGCCCTTGCCGGGCTTCGTCCACACACCGTACTTGGCAAGGACCGTCTTTATGCCGAGCTTAGCCGCCCCCAGTATGTCCCTTCCCGGGTTGTCGCCTACGAACACGACCTCGGAGGCCTTGAGCCCGAGCTTCCTGAGCGCGAGTTCGTAGGGAGCGGGGTCGGGCTTGAGCTTTCCGGAGACGTCGTCCATGGTGACGACGACGTCGAAGAAGTCGGTGAGCTTCATCGAGGCGAGCCGCAGCCACGCCCTCATCCTGGGCGCGTCCGAGACGACCGCCAGCTTGTAGCCCTTGGCCTTCAGGCCTATTAGTGTCGGCATCACGTGGGGATAGGGCTCCAGGAAGCTCGCCTTCACCCTCCTGTAGGCTATTATGCCGTTCGCCAGCATCTTCCAGTCTATCCTTCCGAGGGCCTTGTTCAGGAACTCCTGAAGTATGTTGCCGTACTCTATGCCGTAGTCGTCGTAGAGGTCCCAGAGGAGCTTGAGTGCCTTCTCCTTCTCCATCGGAAGGCCCGCGTCTATCATCGCCGACACCGCGGCGTCGACGCTCGTCCTCTTCATGCGCAGGAAGTCCACGAGAGTGTTGTCCAGGTCGAAGAGCACTGCCTTTATGGCCATAACTATTCATTGGGGCGCGGAATAAAAGGCTTTATGCATGTCGCAGGAACGCGCGATGGAGCGCGTCGTCGTATGCGACGAGCACGACCTTCCGGAGGCTCTTCGGGAAGAAATCCTTCGCCACCCGGGCCATGGCCGCCGCTGCATCATCGGGAGAGACGCCTCCGACTCCCGTGCCAAGCCCTGGCACGGCCAGAGTCTTTATGCCGCTTTCGTCGGCGCACCTGAGAGCAGCCCCCATCGCCAGTCCTGCGTTCCTTGCGGTGACCCTCATGGCGGGCCGCTCCATAGTGGGCGCATGCACAACGTGCCTGCAGGGGAGTTCCCCGGCGGACGTGATTACGGCGCTTCCCACAGGCACCGGGACATGCGCCTGCGCCTCCTCTTTTATGGATTCGCCGCCGCGTGCCCTTATGAGCCCGGCCAGGCCGCCGCCCATCGTTATCCCCGAGTTCGCGGGGCTCACTATGGCATCGACGTCAAGCTCCGTGATGTCTGCCTTTACAACTTGGATGTCCATAATCAGCTTCCCTCGAACGGGAACTTGTAATCTGAGAGGCCGAACTCGTCGCGGAGCTGGACGACCTCCTTTCGGAGGCTCTCGTTGAGCGGGACGCCCTTGTCCTTCCGCTCGAGCCACACGAGGTGCTCCTTCTCGCCGGCCGTGTATATCCTGTCCTTCCCCGGGACCTTCTTGGAGGCGCGCAGCGCGCGCATTATGTCGCCAGTGGCCTTCCGGAACGACCCGATGTCCGTGAAGGCGGAAACG
Source organism: uncultured archaeon (assembly GCA_964616715.1). GTDB lineage: Archaea > Aenigmatarchaeota > Aenigmatarchaeia > QMZP01 > JAFGSV01 > JAFGFG01. The sequence continues at coordinate 3,511 of CAZTRL010000050.1, forward strand.
TCTATCGCAATGAAGAAATGGCCAAGGGCGCATGGGACGGGCTTGCCGTCGGCGTCCAGGCCGGAGACCATCTTGAGGAAGCACCCGGATTGGAGAGCCGATGACAGTATCTCCACCACGGCAGCGTAGCCGTATCCCTTGTGGCCGCCCGTCTCCTCTCCTATCCCGCCGAGCGGGCAGAATGCGGCCTTGCCCTTCTTCAGGTCCTCGAGTATCCTTTCCGGGTCCGTCAGGGGCTCCCCGTCCTCGCCTATGAGGAGGCCCTCGGGAAGCTTCTTTCCCTTTCTCGCGCATACCTCGACCTTCCCCCTCTGGGTTATGGACGTCGCCGCGTCGAACACGAAAGGGAACTCCTCGTCGGTCGGTATCGCGAATGCGAAGGGGTTGGTGCCCATCATGTTCTCCACGCCGAAGGTGGGCGCGACGGAAGGCCTGGCGTTGGTCCCGCTTATGCCTATGAGCCCTTCCTTCTCCGCCATCATCGAGTAGTAGCCGGCTATCCCGTAGTGGTTGGAGTTCCTGACGACCGCCATGCCCATGCCGTACTTCTTCGCCTTGTCTATGGCCATCCCCATGGCCTTCTTTGAGATGGGGTGACCCAGACCGTGGTGGCCGTCTATCACGGCCGTGGTCGGCCCCTCGCGGACGACCTCCGGCTTCGCCTTCGGGTCAAGCGTCCCGGCCCTTATCCTGTCGCAGTACATGGGCTTGAGCCTGTTGATGCCGTGGGAGTCTATGCCGCGCTTGTCGGCGGTTATCAGAACATCTGCGGCGACCTTCGCGTCCTCGCCGGGGACGCCGAGGGCCATCAGGACGTCGGCCATGAATGATTCCATCGTCCCGAAGTCTACCCAGGAGACATCTTCCATTGTCTGTTTTTCGACCGCAGGATTAAAAAATCAGGCGCGGGGAACGGCCGGATGGAAGGCCTGACGGGTTGTAAAATGAAAACATATATAAAACACCGCAGCAAATTATAGTTAGATAAATTATGTCTACGCAGCACATGCATATGGTGAAGCAGTGGTTCTTCGCAGATGCGGTGCTAGCGTCCAACTCCCCGATCAACACCATCTTTTCCAGGTGCTACTGATTGGGGGGATGATTCTTTAGCTCCTAAAGATGACCCAAACTTTCTCGGATGCGGTCGCATTGGCTTTCGGTAACGGGAAGCGATTCCTGAAATCACGGTTACTGTAGTGAACCCTTGGCTTCCGTCCAAAACAAATCCCTTTTCTGCGGCGGGGATACCGGACGAAGCAAGGCCCCAGGAGCTAAGTCCCGTGACCGAAAAGTGCACAGAAACCGCGTTTGCATCGCAAAGAAAGCGTATGGATTTCAGACACTCTTGTACATAATATTGTGCAAGCGGATATTTATTTCTATGCCGGGTGCCCGGATTCCGCGGAGGCGCTCCCTGAAGGATAGTAGTTCAGCTTGAATTCCCTGTATATCTTCAGTATCTCGTAGCTCTTTATCAGGCCGCCGAACCTCTTCCTTATGTCCGCTATTATTTCCCTCAGGTGGGAGCTGTCCCGGACTATCACCTCAAGCTCGACGTCGTTTGCGCCTATCGACTTGCTGTAGTAGAGCACGTAGGGCTCCCTCGCGCAGTAGTGCATGAAAGGCTTCTCCTTCTCCCCGGTCATGTTCTTCGTGGATATGAAGACCTTGTAGCGCTCAAAGCCCACCTTCTCCAGGTCAACCGCCACCGTGAAGCCCTCTATGACGTTGAGTTTTCTCAGCTTCTCTATGTGGTAGCTGACGCTCTTCGGCGGCATGGACAGCCTCCTGGATATCTCCACGAGGGGCTTCCGCGAATCCTCCGAGAGCACGGCAAGTATCCTCTTCTCCGGCTCGCTGAGCCCAAGGACTTCCTTGGGCTGCCCGGCGTACACCATGGCGGGTATCTCCTTCTTCTCCCCGAGGAGGTAGCCGCTTCTGAAGTGATGCGCGGCCGTGACGAGGGCTATGTCCTTCCTCTCTATGAACCTGCCGAACCTTCCGGTGAACCCGGCCATGAACTCCTCGAAGCTCTCGAAGTCCTTCGGGAAGACGACTATGATGTAGTCCCAGGAGCCTTCGCAGCCGACCAGCCAGGCGATGTCCTTGTGCCCTATCACGTAACTCCTGAACTCTTCCTCCTCGGCTGGGGAGATGTCTATCAGCTTGAAGTACATCCTGAAAGACAGGTAGCCCATGAGCGCTATGTTCATCACGGTGGGGAAGGACCGGATGACGCCCTTCCTTAACAGGTTGTTTATCTTGAAGGTGCACCCCTGCTTCGATATCCCCACCCTCTTCGCGAGCTGGGCGGCGGGCCTTCGGCTGTCTATGTCCAGCTCGTACAGGAGCTTCCTGTCCTTTGCGTCGAGCCTCACTATTTCTGAGCTCATAATTAGTCATATAGAGAAAATACATTTATAAAATTTTCTATTTAGCCAAAATTAAAAACAGAAGCTTCATAAATCGGGCATGGAAATGACTAGTCACTAATGAGTAGTTGAAGTGATGGAATGCCCAAAAAGAAGAAACTGATGGAGAATTCGAGAGGAGATGAGTTAGTCTCAATTACAGGACTACCGGACGACGTGAAAAATGACGTCCGCAGCGTCATCGGCGATTATAATGACAAAAGGTCGCGGATAAAAGAGGCCAAGAAGAAGCTTTCGTTTAACTTCGGCGAATTTACCTCTCTAGGAAAGGATAACCCTCTTCACATAGATTACCATGACCAACACCCTGTAAGAGCGGGATACATTCAGAAGTATGAAAATTTCAAGGCGTTGAAGTACGGAAACATCGAAGACGTGAATATTGACAAAACCTGTTATATCATTTCAGAAGAAAAAGTGAAACTGGGGCCATGGAAAGACTTTCTGCTCAATCGACAAGCTGCTTTTGACATTTTAATGGACGAAGGGGACAAAGACGACAAAGAGCATCTGAGGAGATATCTAAGGCGTATCGTGAGATCCGCATCAAAGAATGAAAGCGTGGGACCAGTTTACCTTTACGAGGCCGCAGACATGCTGGGCCAGCTTGATGGAAACTATGGGACCGTTGCCGAAGCAGTCGAGCTTCTTCTGGATAACGGTCGTCTCAGGGGAAGGCTGACAGAAGCGGCAAAGATTGCCGAAGGAAAGGAGCTTTACGGAAAGCTGAACCAGAAAAGGGAAGAGTCGGTAAATAAACTTGCTGCAAATCTTGCTACAGACAGCAAAGAGAATTTATTGTTCAGAATCATGGATTACGTTGAAGATATCAGGGATTTCTACAAGGAATCCGGAAGTGGAGAAGACCACAAAAGACTTCTCGATGTATACAAGAAAGCAATGTCGAGTTTTCCCGTGGCAGGAGCGATTTATTATCCAGGTTCGGTTGAAATTGGACGATATGGACCTTTCCTTGGCTTCGTCCGCATGATGATGAATGACTTCATAGAGGATGGCGACATAGATGGAGCAATTGACATCGCAAGCAAAATCTGCCCCGCCTCTATGCGTGCAACGAATGAAATGTTAGAATGCATAGATAGGTCGCTAGAAGATGAGGGTGGATACAAAAAGCACATCGAAGAGCGACTGGGTGACATTTCAGCAAAAGAGCAGCTGAATAAACTTAAGAGCCTGAAAAGCGTCCTGAATTTAAACTTTTATAAGTCGACAATCATCAACTCGTATAAAAGCGTGCCGTATAAAACCGATCGTGTAGACTTTAGGAATTTGGGTACGGAATCTTCCGTACATGATCTTGTTGAGGGATTAGTGAACGGATTGGAAAATGGCTTTTCCGCAAAGGATTTCGCAGACATCGAGTTAAGGATAGAGAAGCAAAGACTGCTTCTTGAATCAAAGAAGGAGGAACGTTATGCTAACCTGCACTCGATATTAGACGATATAGCTAACGGCAAGGTAGGATACCTCAGCGACTTCGATGGAGAAAATTTCGTCGTATATGAGAATGGCGACATATTCAGTGTCCATGAAGCAGAGTATGGGGGACTATGCGCCACAAAAGCGGATTATGAGGATGTCGATGAAGCTTTGAGCGATAAGCTGGAGTTGTATGCAGACTCCATCAGAAAAAGAC
>CAZTRL010000051.1:0-5905 GCA_964616715.1 uncultured archaeon
CGAAGATCGGGATGGCGTTCGGATCGTACGCCGAATGCAGCGAGTGCCCGGCCGAGGAACCGGAATGCTGCAACAGGTGGGACCCTGACGCAGACGTGGGAAAGAACACAGGGAATCCGCAACCGGGAGTAAAAGACGGCAAGATCGACATAGGCGACCTGATAGTGGTCGGCATGTTCTACGGGAACGAGAAGTGAGGCATGTTTAGGGGAAGCTGCAACTTCGGATGGACAGAGGACCTGGCTAGCGGTAGGAAACTTGATTCCTTCTACCGCTGCTCTGCATCGCACGACTCCGTCTACAGGAGCCTCTGCCACGAGATGGAGAGGATTGGTGCAAGGTATCTCTGAAATGGCTTGTACGAAGGACGTCTTTCAGCGTTTCTTGACCACGTAAGTACGGGCTATCTTGTCGTGGAAGCCCTGATTATTCCTGTCCACGGCAATCCACAGGAAGCCTATGCCAAATAAAGACGACAACCAGTATGACAAAGATCTAGCAATGGCCCTCTTCAGGGAAGGTTTCTTCCCGTCCTTTGTAACGACCTTCAGGCCGTAGTACCTTTTTCCTATAGTATCGCCGCTTGCCCAGAAATTGTAGCCAAAATATGAAAAGTAAAGCAGGACGAACACCATTGTCACGGAAAGTGTTATCGTATCCTCGATCTTGATGAGGAAGAGGGAATCGTCTGAAATGATGGATGCTATGTTGAACGCCCCCGAGAGAAGCAGGACGTATATCCCGCTGAGGAACAGTACGTCTATAATGTAGGCATATGCCCTCACCCGAAAACCGGCGTGTCTCATTATCATTCATTCGCCTCGTCTATTAAATGCGCGTCCAGCCTTCCTTTGGCCTTCACGTAATCGCTTACGCTGAACCTCCCCGCATCATGTATTCCAGAAAAGTCAATTGTGATGCCGAAATCCACTTCGATTCTCTCCTTTCTAGGAATAGTGGCATGTGGTTTCGTTTTTTTTATCTCTCCCGTTATCACATAATCACAAGGTTTCCTTCTGTTCTCAACCGGAATTATGCTCTTCTCTCTGGTATCGGATGGCTCTAAGATGTCATCAAGGAAAACGAACCTCAAGGATTTTCTTTTTCCGACAAACGACATAGACCACTTCTTGCTTTTCCACTCATAAACAAAAGACCAGAACTCCATTCCATCGACCCTGACCTTTACGAAAGCATCCACTATCCTATCGCCATCGAGAGCGTTCGGCTTTATATCCAATATTTCTGCTTCATACACCATACATAACACCTACTTTGGCACAGGATACGCCGTGATAACGGAACCGAGCTTGTTGCTGTCTTCTCCTATGACTATCAGAAGATTCCTCTCCGCGTTCCCTGCATCGTATATAATCTGTGATGCATCCTCGGGATTCTTGGCACCCTTCTCGATGCCATCCATCTGGATATAATAATCGTATCTGTCTCCGTGAACTACATCATGGCTCTCGTAATATATGTGGATACGCTCGTTATAATTCGCTCCTGAAATCTCATTGCTTATGCAATCGAGCATTCTCGGTTTGCATGGTGGGCCGTCCGGCTCGCTATTACACAAGAAGAGATTGTCGTTATAAGATGACTGAGCCACAATTACAGCAGGACCGGAGGAGTGGTTGACTGGAAAATTCTCAGGGCTTACGTTCTGGTAAATATTACAGGGCTCGTCATATGATTGTTCAACGCCGTATGACGCCGTCGAGACGCTAATGTCATCCGGCATATCCGATGACAGTACAGCAGGGGTGTTATAAAACAGAATAAGAAAAGCCAAAAGAATTGGCATCGATTTTGGGAGAATACACCCTACAGTCATTCAATTTCTGATATCACTTATAGGCTTAAAAAGCTTACATGCGTTTAAACGTATCGGTTTTGGCGACTTTCCGTGAATCATGCATAGTAAAGTTGTCCGCAAATCGGCATGTTTAAACCTAATGTCCGCTTTTTAAGGAATGTTATAAATACATCCACCCACTTATATCTATATAAAGGTGGTTCTTTGGCTGATAAGAGTCCAAGCGAGTTTGACGTAAAGATTGAGAATGTCGTCGTATTCACAACCCTTGGGAAGGACATCCCGATGGACAAGATTTCGAAGGAGCTCGTGGACGCGGAGTACAAGCCGGAATCCTTCCCGGGAGTGGTCTACAGGGTCAAGGACCCAAAGACCGCCGCACTCATCTTCTCCTCGGGGAAGATAGTGTGCACCGGTGCCAGGAGCCCGGAGTTCGCGAAGACCGCGGTCCAGAAGGTGGTCGACGACATGAGGGCACTTCAGATAGACCTGCCCACGGAGTTCCACACGGGCGTTGAGAACATCGTCGCCTCTACGCAGATAGAGGCCAAGGAGAAGCTCAACCTCGAGCACATCGCATACAACCTCGAGAACGCAGAGTACGAGCCCGAGCAGTTCCCGGGACTCGTCTACAGGATATCCGACCCCAGGGTCGCTTTCCTCCTGTTCGGCACCGGGAAGATCATCTGCACGGGCGCGAGGAAGACCGAGGAGATACACGCTGCCCTCGCCAAGTTCAAGACCAACCTCGAGGAGCTGGGGATACCTGTCAAGGCGATGAAGCTCCAGCCCAAAAAGAAGTGATTGTCCCGTGGGACGTTTTTTGTTTTTGGTCGTAGGCCCCGGCATGCTCTATTATAAAGGCGCTCGGAGAAAAATCAACTCATACAGGTGTTTCTGATGGAGTACGACCTCATAATAGTCGGCGCGGGCCCCGCTGGGCTCTCCGCCGCGCTCAACGCTGAGTACCTCAAGCTGAAATCGCTCGTCCTCGACTCTGACAGGGCGGGCGGAGCCCTCTCGCAGAGCTATCCGTGGAAGGAGGTGGATTCCTACCTCGGCTTCAACGATATGACGGGAAGGCAGATAGCCAACAGGGTGGTCGACCACGTGAGGGGCGTGGGCGTCGAGATAAAGGACATGGAGGAGGTCACGGCGATAGAGATCAAGGACAAGAAGTTCCATGTCACGACAGAGAATTCGTCTTATGTTTCCAAGGCCGTCGTGGTAGCGACAGGCATAAGGGGCACCCAGAGGAAGCTGCGCGTTCCGGGCGAGGGCCTGGAGGGCGTCAGCCACTTCGTGACATCCGTGAGGAAGTACGCGGGCAAGAACGTCGTCGTCGTGGGCGGCGGAAACTCCGCCGCGGACTGCGCGCTCGGCCTCGTTGAGGCGGGAGCGGGCGTGTGGCTCGCACACAGGAGGGACGAACTCCGGGCGACAGGCGAGAACAAGGAGAAGCTCCTCAAGTCCGGCGTCAGGATGCGCTGGAGCACAGTCGTGGAAAGGGTCGAGGGCGACGGCAGGGTCGAGAAGGTGGTCCTGAAGGACAAGAAGACCGGAAAGACGGAGAGCGTCGACGCCGAGAGCCTAGTCATATGCATAGGCTCCGTCCCATCGAAGGACTACCTGGAAGGGCTCGGCATAAAGATGGACGGTGCGATGGTCAAGGTCGACGAGAACGGAATGACGAACATCCCGGGCGTGTTCGCCGCAGGCGACATAGTGTGCAGCATAAAGAGGATAACGCAGGCGCTTGCAAGCGGCGAGAAGGCCGCCTACGGCGCCTTCAAGTTCATCAGGAACCCTTACTGGGAGTAGCCTTCCTTTTGCGCGGCTTCCTCGCCTTTCTGGGCTTGGCCGGGGGCTTCGTCTCTTCCTTCTGGCGCTTGCCCGACTCCTCCACGCCCTTCATCGAGTAGCCCTTGGACGCGGTGTCCACTGTCATCGGAGATGTTATGAAGTAGTATATGCCTACGCCAAGCATCATGAGGAAGTATACCGCGACCCACACTATTACCACCGCCGCCAGTATCAGCACGGCCCCCACCAGGAACGGCGCCAGGGCCGTGAGGAAGGCGCTTATGACGTTCCAAAGCGCGAAGACTATGAAGAGCGCGACGAGCAGGGCTATGACCCCGACCGCGAAAGCGACCGTCACCTTCAGCGCCTGGTTTTCGTATGCCATCCTATCTCCTCGTAAGCATCGAGCCTATCACTGCCCCTGCCGCGACTGACGATGCCCGGCCGCCGCCCGGCATGTACTCGGACAGCTTGCCCGCAAGCTCGGTGACGGGCATGCTCTGCACCCAGACCCTTCCGGGGCCGGTGCACGTCGCGAGGAAGAGCCCCTCGCCGCCCCATATCATGTTCTTGACGCCCCTCACCCTCTCGACGCTGTAGTCCACCGAGGCGTCGAACATCGCGAGGTTGCTCGTGTCGACCCTTATCTTCTGGCCGGGGCCGAGGGGTATCTGGCTGACCTCGCCGCCCACGTTGAAGAAGCACGTACCGGGTCCGTTGACCTTTATGAGCACGAGGCCCTCGCCGCCGAGGAGCCCTGCGCCTATCTTTTTGGTGAACGTGGCGTCCATCCTGACGCTCTCCTCCGAGACCAGGAACGCGTCCTTCTGGGCTATTATCTCCTCGCCCTCCTTGAGCTTCATGGGTATGATCTTTCCCGGGAACTCCGAGCCGAAGCCCACTATGCCCTTGCCGGAGGCGGGTGTGAAATTGACAAGGAAGAACGACTCGCCGGCGAACTTCCTCTTTATGCCGGCCCACAGGCCACCCCTGGCCTGGGTCTCCATCTTTACGTTGTCGCTCATGTAGACGAGCCTGCCTGACTCGGAGTAGACCATCTCCCCCTTCTCGAGCTCCATGTTCAGGAGCTGCATCGTGGTCCCCTGCAGGTCGTACTTCATGAAAGACACCCTTATGCCGATAATAATATTTTTTACGGAGAGTGTTTAATAAGTTATTATGAAGGCTGTAACGGAGAGGTACGTCTCGGGGTGCTATCCCGGAAGGCACCAGTGGGACAGGAAGGGCGACAGCGGCAAGGTCCTGGTTATAGGGGGAAGCATACGCTACAGGGGCGCCCCGGCGCTCTGCGCCCTCGCGGCGCTCAGGGCGGGGGCCGACATCGCCACCGTGGCGGCCCCGGAGTCCGTCTCCGACGTGATATCGTCGTTCTCGCCAAACATCATCGTGGAGCCCCTGGCGGGGGACTATCTCAACAGGGAGGACGTCCGCAGGCTCTCCGTGATCGCGAAGAGATTCGACTCGGTGGTCATAGGAAGCGGCCTCGGAAGGATGGCCGGCACGAGGGACGCGGTGCACGACTTCCTCTCCGGCCTGAAGAAGCCGTGCGTGATAGACGCCGACGCCCTGCACCTCGTGAGCGAGGACAAGAAGCTCCTTAGGAAGGGCTGGGTCATAACGCCGCATGCCGGCGAGTTCCTCAACCTCAGCGGCCACGCCCCGGGAAAGAGCGTCCCGCAGAGGCAGAAGCTGGCATCGGCATTCAGCGCCGAGTTCGGCGCGACGGTGCTCCTCAAGGGATACAAGGACGTCATAGCCGAGGGAAGGAGCGTGATGGTCAACTCCACGGGGAACCCATACATGACGGTGGGCGGCACGGGAGACGTCCTCGCAGGCATATGCGGCGCGTTCCTCGCGATGGGAATGAAGTCACTTGACGCGGCGGCGTGCGCGGCCTTCGTCTGCGGAGCGGCGGGCGACATGGCGGCGGATGAGAAGGGAGCGGGCCTCCTCGCGACGGATGTCATCGAGAGCCTGCCCGAAGTGCTGAAGAGTTTTTAGAACTTTGCACAAACAATAGGGAATGAAAGGCGAGGAACGCATTCGCATGAAGAGCGTGGAACCCACGTTCGAGAATGCTTCGGTGAGGATGAGCCTCTCGATACCCGAAGGCTATGACATCGATGAGATAGATGGGGCCATAAAGGGAATCGTGAAGGACACGGTGAACGTCGGCTACTTCGAGAGAGGTGTAGGAAAAGGTCTCGTGTCGTACATGCAGCCTACCGAAAAAGAGATTGGGGAGATAGGTCTCTTGATGAG
>CAZTRL010000051.1:5915-7159 GCA_964616715.1 uncultured archaeon
TTGATGAGGAATTACGGCAAGACTCCCATGACTAAGACCACCGGCATCTAGGCCGGGATTTACACGGAATCACGTGGAAGTACACGGACCGGAGTAAATCAGAACCTTTTTATTTCGCCGTTTTAAATCTCAGTCATGGATAGCACGCGACGCGCAAGTCTCCTGCCGCTGCAGGGAGCTGTCCTGGCAGCTTTTTTGGTTTTGGTATTCGCGAGCGGCTGCGTCAGCGACCAGGAAGGCGTGGACCATTTCTTCAAGAATGTCGAGCTGTCGTTCTCGGATGAGCCTGTTCTGGGCAGGGAGGTGACGCTTACGCTGAGCGTCACGGCTCCTGAGATGAATGAGGAATCGTGGAAGAGTGTGCTGTCGCAGGATGGCACGTACCCGGAAAGGTATTATACCGAGATCATACTCCCCGAAGGCTTCGAGCTGGTGGAGGGGAATCTGTCCTCTGAGTCATACACCAGTCCCGGAGAGACGGAGGAGTTCAGCGTTGAGGTCAGGGCTATAGAAGAGGGCAACTGGCAGATAGGCGCATGGGCAGGCCCGGCGGCGAACAGGAAGTTCGACAGGGACAATCTTTATGTGAGCGTGTCGGAAAGCGGTGCGACCGTGAGCAGGACGCCATTTTCGTGCATGGGAGCTGATTGCGCGAAAAGCGCGAGCAGAGAAGTATGAGGCTATCTCTTTTTAAAAGTTTTTTACAAGATGAATTCAGGCCCGGCCTACGACTCAACTATCAGGGGTTTCCATGAAGGAATTCAACCTTGGCGCACTGAGTTCTCTCATAGTCATAGCTGCATTCTTCTTGTCGTATCTGATTTTGCCCTACAACGTTCATGTGGCCAGCGCCGCCGACGAAATCTGCAACTACGCCGACGATGACGGCGACGGGCAGGTGGACGAGGGCTTCACCTACCAGGGGCTCTCCATAGGGTCCACGTGCGACGGCGTAGGCGAGTGCGGCTATGGGATGGTGTACTGTGCCGATGACTATACGGCCAGCTGCACGAGCAACCCAGGCGGCCCCGACTACGACGGCTCGTCAGAGATTTGCGATTACAAGGACAACGACTGTGACGGTTCCACAGACGAGGGCTTCACCTACCAGGGGCTCTCCATAGGGTCCACGTGCGACGGCGTAGGCGAGTGCGGCTATGGGATGGTGTACTGCTTGTCCACGAGCAATGCGGGATGCACAAGCAACCCCGGCGGTCCTGACTACGACGGCTCCGCGGAGGTGT
>CAZTRL010000052.1:0-5786 GCA_964616715.1 uncultured archaeon
GGAGAAGCCGATAATACTGACCTACGCGCTGTGGATATTCTTCCAGACGCTCATAGTGATAGGGCTGCTCATGTTCTAGCCCGCTTCCCGGGACTCAGAAGTAGATGTCCCTCTCGCCCTTCTCGATCCTCCCGAGGCGCTTCACCGTCTCCTTCATAGTGTCTTCCTTCGGTATCAAGCGCAGGTACTTCGATATGACCTTCCCCCCGAGCTTCTTCACCTCAGCCGAGGCGTAGTCCTCGAGGTACTCCTTGAAGGTGAGGATGGCGTTTGGCCTGCAGAGGTTGTGTATCTCCCCGGGCTTTGCTATGTCCATGAACGTCTTTCCCGTCCTGCCGCGCCTGTAGCACGCCGTGCAGAAGCTAGGCACGAGGCCCTGCCTGAGGATGGAGAGCATCACGTCGTCAAGCGTTCGGTGGTCGGAGAGCGAGAACTGCGGGAGGTCCTCGTCCTTCCCGTACCCGCCCGGGGATGTCCTTGACGCCGCCGACGCCTGGGATATGCCTATCTCTAGCGCCTTCTCCCTGACCTCGGGCCTCTCCCTGGTCGATATTATCATGCCCGTGTATGGGACCGCCATGCGGAGGATCGCTATTATCTTCAGAAGCTCGTCCTCGGAGACGGGATGCCCGGGCTCCCAGTCGACCCCGTCCGCCGGCTGCCACCTGGGCACCGAGAACGTGTGCGGCCCCACGCCGTACTTCCCGTCGAGGTACTGGGCGTGGGAGACGAGCGCCAGGACCTCGAATCTGTAGTCGTAGAGGCCGAAAAGGACGCCCAGGCCTATGTCATCTATCCCGGCCCGGAACGCCCTGTCATGGGCGAAAATCTGCCTCTCATAATCATCCTTCGGGCCGTCATGTATCTCCTCGTAGGTCTTCCTGTGGTAGGTCTCCTGGAAGAGCTGGTATGTCCCGATGCCCGCCGCCTTGAGCTTTTTGTAGTCCGCCACGCCCGTGGCCGCGATGTTGACGTTGACCCTCCTTATCTCGCCCTTCCCGGACTTCGTGGAATATATGGTGCTTATGGCATCGACGACGTAGCCTATCCCGCTCTTCTCCGGGTCCTCGCCGAACTCCAGGAGCAGCCTCTTGTGGCCCATGTCCTCGAGTATCCTCACCTGCTCCCTTATCTCTTCCATCGTGAGCCTCCTCCTCGGGACCCTGTTGCTCTTCCGGAAGCCGCAGTAGCAGCAGTCGTTGACGCAGTAGCTGGACAGGTACAGCGGGGCGAAGAGCACCACCCTCTCGCCGTATATCTCTCCCTTTATCCTGGCGGCTGTGGAAAACATCTCCTCTATGAGCCCCTTGTCGCTGGTGCTCACCAGCACCCCGACGTCCTCAAGCGAAAGGCCCTTCATGAGCCCGGCCTTCATGAGGACGGCCCTGACCCTCTCCTCCGGCGGGTTCTCCGAGCGCCTGAGAATCTCCTCTATCCTTCCCTCGCTCACTATCTCCTTCACTTCGGCCATGCCCATCAGATCCCAAGGTCCGTCGGCGCCCTCCCGAGGGCGTACAGCAGCTCTATCGTCTCGTTGATGTTTTCCTCGACGCTGTTACGGTTCCCTGCTTTATTGTCGTATATCCGATATAAATGCTTGTACTTCTCCGGGGTCGCATTTATCATTAGCGAGTTGCCGCCCGACAGGAGGCCGAGCTTCTTCGCGTCCGGGTCTATGGTCTCGAGAGCCGTCGTCACCAGTATGTTGGCGTCCCTGTCGAGGAGCCTCGTGGCCGCTATCTGCTTGAGCATCTCCTTCGTCGTCGGCCTCTTCGCATCCCCGAGCGGGGTGCCCGACGTAGGCACCAGAGGGCCGAACGAGTACATGTGCGGAGCGAGGGACCTGGAAAGCATTATGTTCTCCACAGTGTCGTCCACGGTCTCTCCCGGCAGCCCGGAGATGAATCCCGTGGCGATGACGTATCCCAGCTCCTTGGCGTAGCGTATGAGCCCCAGCCTCTCCTCCAGGCTCGTCCCGGGGCGCATCTTCCTGAAGAGTTCCGGATTCGCGGTCTCGAACCTGAGGAGGCACGCCCTCGCCCCGGCCTCGTAGAGCTTCCTGTAGGTCTCCTTCGGCCTCATCCCGATGCTTATGAATATGAGTATGTTGAGCTTTCGTATCTCCCTTACTATGCGCACGAGCATCTCCTCGTCGTACCATGCATCCTCCCCGGACTGGAGGACGAGCGCCTTGAAGCCCAGCTCGTCCACCGCGTGGCGCGCGGCCGCGATTATCTCCTCCTCGGTCATCCTGTACCTCTCCACCGCGGCCTCCCTCCTTATCCCGCAGTAGAGGCAGTCCTGGGTGCAGTAGTTCGAGAACTCGAGTATCCCGTGGACGCAGCATGCGTTGTCGTGGACCCTCTGCCTGACGTTGTTCGCCGTCTCAGCAAGCAGGGAGACCTCTTCGTCGCCTGACGCTTCCAGGAGCTGCCTGATGTCGTCCCTGGAAAGCTCCTTTCCGAGGTTGGCCTTCTGCAGGACTGCAAGCATATTCCCGGACATGGAACTGCCTTCAGGCGATTTAGAGAGCTTCCTGTCGACCTCCTTGAGCTCGAAGAACCTCTCCTTCCACGCCTCGAGTATCTCGAGCGCCTCCCTCCCCGGGATGACGTTTATGAGGACGCCGCCCTGGGCGTAGACGTAGTCGCCGACCTTTACGTCGGAGAAGTCCCGCAGGACCTTCCTCTCCTCGCCGAAGTATTCGACGACGGCGAGGTCCTTCTCGAGCCTGACGACCCTCCCGGGTATGGCGTAGCACATGGTAAAACAATGTGACGCGATATTTAAAACCGCCCTGCCCTTCACGAAGCCGTCGTGATTCTCGGGGGCGGAGACTGCACGGGCGGGACGCTGCTTGCGGGAGGCGCGGCCGGGACGGTCACCTGCTGGTCGGTCAGCTCCGAGAGCTCCCGTGCGAGTTCCTGGTTCTTTGATGTCTCCTCCTGGAGCGCCTGCCGGAGTCCCGCCGCGAAGTCCTGCAGGGACTGGTACTGGCTCGCGAGCTCCTCCTTCCTCGCCGCGTAGAGTGTGATGTCCGATGCAAGCTTCTCCTTCTCCTGGGCGTACGAGAGGTGGACCACGGTCGCGTGGAACAGGACGATTGACAGCGAAACGATGAACACGGCTGCTATCTTCACGGCATTCCTGCCTTCGCGGCGCGGCCCGGTTGCGATGTCAATCATCGTCTTCGCCCTCCCCGTGCCCGTAGTACTCCTCCCAGGGTATCGTGACCACGGGCTGCTCAGTCGCGACGTTGCCGCTTCCTGCGGCTGCCGCATCCCCTATCTCCTTAGCCTTCTGTGCAATCAGGCCGGAGAGGTAGGACGTGACGTTCCTTGCCTGGGCGAGCTGCTCCGAGAGGGCGTTGGCCTGGGAGACGAGCTGTCCGTTCACGAACTCAGCGCTCTGCACCGCATATGCCATGTCGCCCCTCTGCGCGGAGAGCGAATCCACCTCCGTGACGTCCGCCTTGATGGTCGTTGCCGCGGCCGATATCACCGCTGAAAGGACAAGCACCAGCATGATTGAGAGTGCCAAGTCTCTCCTGTCCGGCATGGCCCTCCTGAACACCCGGATGACCAGCAGCCCGGATGCCGCGGAGAAGGCGAATACAGAGAGCGGGAAGAGGAGAGGTCCAAGGGCACCATCCTTGATGTCCGTGCCAAGAAGCATGCTGTGCACGAAGACCATCGCGAGGGCGGCGTAGCTGAGGTAGTGCAGCCACTTCCATCTCCTGAACCCGAGTGCCCTGATCCTGCCGCCGGATGACGTCACGCCGACCAGCAGTATGACATAGAAGGCGAGAGTCCCGACGGAGAGAAGAGTGAGCCACTGGTCGGTGAAGCTGAATCCAAGGTAATCCGCGAACCCGAGGCCCTTCCCCCACTTGAACCGGTCGAACGCCGCCGAGAAGCCGTGCAGCATCGCGAGGTAGAACGTGGCCGTTCCGAGCAGGCAGTGCCAGCGGGAGAGCCTCTTGTAGCCAAGAAGCCTCAGCTCCCCCGTGTAGACCAGCGCGAAGAGCGCGGTTATCGACATCATGCCCAGGGACCTCGTGAGCAGCCATATTGCCTCCGTAGTCTTCAGGGAGTCCGCGATGAAGAGGTACAGAATGCCGAATGCCACGCCCGCGGCGGCCATGGCCATGCTACGCGCTCTCATGTCCGAACCCCTCAGATCCATGTATCCGCATCCCCTCGTCGACGATGAGGTATCTCGCGCCGGCGAAGAGCGGGAGCTTCCCGGCCCCGCAGACCATCATGCACGTGGCCATGATGTCCGCCTCCATGAGCGTTCCAGAGACCACCGTCGCCGAGATTACGTCCTTGGCGCCCACTATGTGCGACCTGCCGTAGCCTCCGTAGTGCTGCATGTAGTCGCCCGACGTCGCCACGGCGGCGTCCCTGAGGACAAACGATGCGATTGCCTTCCCATGCTCCCTGGGGTGCCTGACGAGTATCCTCTCCGCCTTCCCGGACATGACGAGGTCTCCCCTCAGGTCTATGAAGAAGCCGTCTATTCCCATATCCCTTATGAATCCAGCCAGCCTGTCCCCTATGTAGCCCTTTGCGGCGCTCCCCAGGTCGAGCATCGCGTCTGGGTGTTCCAGTGCCACGATGCCGTCACTTACCGAGACGTCCCTGTAGGAGCATCCGGAAGGCCTGACCTCTTCTCCGGACTTCCTCTGCATGAACTGCGCCCCATGCGTGATGTCGTAGGCCCCGCATGTGAGCTCGCAGTACGGGAGGCATGCCCTGATTACCTCCTCAAGCTCTGCAGATACGCCCAGCCTCCTCTTGGCGTTAAGCCTCGAGAGCTCGCTTCCGGGGTCGAAGAGGCTGAATATCCGCTGGAGCCTCAGCCCTTCCTCCCGTATCTCGTCCAGAGCCTCGGATGCCATGCACTCTTCCATTCCGTAGAGCACGACCTCTATCTCGCCTCCCAGAAGCCCTATCTTCCCGCTGCATCCCTTGCCGGCCATATGAATCATATAGAATGAAGGGTGGCACATCATAAAAAACAGACGACTACCTCACCTAAAACCGCGGGAGGCCTCACTTCCTGATTATCTTTCCCCTGCGCTTGACTATCTTTATCCTCTTTATCTGCGACGGGTCGTCCCTGTCCACGGACATGACCGTCAGCATGAAGTTCTTCAGCTTTATGCCCTGGCCCTTCTTAGGCATGCCGTCTAACCTCGCGGACATGAGCTCGGACAGCGTGGCGAAGCCGCTCCGGAACCTTATGCCCAGCTTCTCGTCGAGGTCCTTTAGCATAATGTCGCCGTTCACCACGGCCGTCTTCCTGTCTATGTGGTGGATGCGCACCCTCTTCCTGTCGGACTCATCGTAAATCTCCCCCACTATCTCCTCGAGCAGGTCCTCCATCGTGACTATGCCCTTGAGCCTTCCCTTGGCGTCCTTGACCACCGCTATGTGGGCGCTGTTTATCTTGAGCCTGTCGAACGCGTCGTCCAGCTTGTCCCTCTCCTTCACCGTGAGTATGGGCTCGAGCGCCTCCGATATGGGCGTGTCGAACCTGTTGCCCTTTATGTGCTTGAGCATGCTCCTGAGGTTGACGACGCCGACCACGGCCTTCTCCTTCCTGTCGTAGACCGGCATCCTGCTGTACTTCGTCTCGAGCATCTTGCTCAGCACGTCGGCTATCCTCTGCTCGGAGCCTATCGTCACCATGCGGCTGGCCGGGGTCATGACCTCCCTCACGGTGCTGTCGCCGAAGTCTATGACGTTCTGCATCATCTCCTCCTCGTCGCGGTCTATGAC
>CAZTRL010000053.1:0-3696 GCA_964616715.1 uncultured archaeon
TGGTTCAACACATCGGTCTCCGTCAACACCGGGCCTTGGAGATGGCACATAACGATAGGAAAGGACGGCAACGTAGTGTCCAAGGACGTGTTCACGAGGCTCGTTGGCGGGCTCTTCGACGTCAGGGACATAACGATAACGGACAGCAGCATACCAACGCTCGGAATATCCGTGGTGATAGAGAACACCGGCGACATAGCCCAGGACGCCTTCATACAGTGGAACCTCACGCGGACCGACACGGGAGCCATACTGAAGCCCGGGATGGACACGGTGAGAATAGACCCCGGGGCCGAGTACACCTACACCATAAACCCGAGCGACATATCATACATCGGGGAGGCCAGGATACTGTTCGTCGTGACCTACTCCGGCACCGAGAAGGCCGCCGCCTATGAATACTTCAACACGACCGAGGAAGAGGAGCAGCCTCCGGGGCCCACTCCAACGCCCGGTGGCGGCGGGAAGGAGGCGCCGGCCGCCGCACCTGCAGGCCCGGCCGCCCCGGCGGGGGCGCCTGGCATAGAGATATCCGACTACCCGGACGAGATAGCGACGGAGGCCGGGTGGGCCCAGTACCCGTCGGTCACGGTGAACAACACCGGAAGCCTCACGCTGCACAACGTGAGGCTCATCATTTCCGGCATACCCACGTCCTGGTACAACGTGACGCCCAAGCTCATACCAATATTGAACCCCGGGGTTGCAGGGACGTTCGTCATAAACATCCTCGTGCCGCAGGGAACGGAGGCGAAGCAGTACTACGGGACTCTCAACGCGACCTCCGGAGAGGCCAGCGACGAGAAGATGACATCCGTGATAGTCTTCGGCTCGAGGGAAGATCTGGTCAGGTACCAGCTGGAGAAGCTGAAGCAGGAATTCGCCGACTTCAAGGAAGACGTGAACGCTACCGCCGAGCGGGGAGAGAAGGACCTCACCAGGGTGTACGACATAATGGACGAGATACAGTACCAGATAGACCTGACGGAAGGGTACCTCGACGCCAAGATGTTCGACGAGGCCCTCGAGGCGGTGACCACC
Source organism: uncultured archaeon (assembly GCA_964616715.1). Lineage (GTDB taxonomy): Archaea > Aenigmatarchaeota > Aenigmatarchaeia > QMZP01 > JAFGSV01 > JAFGFG01. Next base: position 1,042 of record CAZTRL010000053.1, read on the forward strand.
GGCTGGAGGCTCCTCGACAGGGCCAGGGAGCTGCTCAGGGACGCGCCCCCGCTCAAGCCAGTCACGATACTTGAGATACCCGACTGGATGATAACGTTCATACTGGTCCTCATGATACTCATACTTGCCCTGGCGGTGGTCATCAGCAGGTACAAGAAGAGGCTCGAGAAGGCCTTCAACTTCAGGAAGCAGGCGCCGTCCAGGGACGAGGTGGCGGCCGAGGTGCTCGGGACAGGAGGAGTCTCCATACCCAGCGGGGCACCCTCGGAGGCGGCCGCCTCGGCCAAGAAGGATGAGGAGAAGGAGAAGATAAACAAGGTGCTCGCCCTCCTCGACCGCGAATACAATGAAGGAATAATATCGGAGAAGGCTTACAACGAGCTGCGCAAGAGGAACATGGACAAGCTGAAGGCGCTCGAGTGAGCGCAAAGGTTATTGTACGTTCGTAACAGTACGACTGTTATCATATGTTCATACTATTTTTTCAAAAAAAATCGAATCCAATCAAACAAACACCTCCGAGCCTCTGGGAGGGGGGTCGACTCCCGGAATCACCGGAGAGTACCAAAAAGTTTATATGTTGGTACAACAAATATAATAAGGTGAAAAGATGGGGAAGCTGAAGGCGAAACTGACAGACTACAAGAACTTCTGGCTCATCTGGCTCTCCTGCGCGGGCCAGGAGGACGGAATGTCGCTATTCCGCATACAGTCCACGTGGGACATAAAGACCAACTACCTCTACCACAACGAGGCCGTCATAAAGAAGCCGCTCTTCAAGCTGATGGAGGAGGAGCGCTTCATAGACATAGCCGGCAACAAGATAAGGGCGAGGTTCGAGTGGATACCAGGCTACGTCGCCGAGCAGTTCGGCTCAGAGAAGCCCGTGGGCGGCTTCTGGTCGCCGGAGCTGATAGTCAAGTCGAAGTGGGCTCTTGCCCAAGGGTTCATGCAGAGGTACAGGAAGCACTTCTTCGAGCTCGACAACCTGCGCATACTCTACCGCGGGGACAGGGACGTCCTCGGAAACTACGGAAGGTACGTGTTCCAGCACGTCTTCCTCTACATCCTCTTCTCAAACATCATAGCGTTCTCCAAGAGGTACAGCGCCGACATAGTCACCAGGATGATAGCCACGTCCATCTCCCTCGGCTCGGGGGCGGACGTGCTGAACTACATGTACCAGCTCCATTCGACGATAGGAGGGTCGCCGGACTTCCCCGTTCTGACGACGGACGAGCAGGAGCTGGGAAAGCTCCTTTGCAGCCTGAGGTGGTAGGCTACCGAAATTTATATTACGAAACGAACAATAATACGGGTCTGTGACAATGACTAGAATCATCGGCATACTTTCGGGGAAGGGCGGCGTGGGCAAGACGACGACCGTCGCGAACCTCGGCACGGCCCTCGCCTCGCACTACAAGAAGAGCGTCATAATAGTCGACTGCAACATCACGACGTCCCACCTGAGCCTGTACCTCGGCATGTACTACTCGCCCGTCACCCTCAACCAGGTGCTCACCGGAAAGGCCAAGATACACGAGGCCATATACGACTATCACGTTCCCGGGCTTCGCGTCATACCCGCGTCGCTCTCGCTCAAGGACCTGAGAGGCGTCGACGTCTCGAGGCTCTCCAAGGTCATAAGAAAGCTCACGGACGAGGCCGACATAGTGCTGCTCGACGCCGCGCCCGGCATGGGCAGGGAGGCCATGTCGACCATGCGGGCAAGCGACGAGGTCCTGTTCATATCCACCCCGTTCGTGCCCTCCACGATGGACATAATAAAGTGCCACCAGGTCGCCCTTGAGGTGGGAACCAAGCCACTCGGCGTGGTCATCAACATGGTTGGCAAGGAGAGGTACGAGCTCTCCAAGGACGAGGTCGAGCAGCTGGCAGAGCTGTCGGTGGTCTCAACGATACCGATGGACAAGAACGTGCTCAGGAGCCTCGCGCTGAAGACCCCCGTCGTCTCCTTCGACTCCACGTCCCCTGCAAGCAGGGCCTTCTACGAGCTCGCGGGAAAGCTCATAGGCGAGAAGTACGTCCAGGAGAGCTTCTTCAGCAGGCTCTTCAGGCTCTTCGGCGGCGGCAGAAAGTAGGTGCCTGCGCTCCGAAAACCCGCATTCTGCGAAAATTTTATTTAAGCACTATAACCAATTATAACACAGATACACATGGACATAGTGGACATAGCCCTCTCCGTCGTGCTCGTCGCATCCATACTGTTTCTTGTCTACGAGCTGCGCAGGTTCAGGGTTCTTCACGCCAAGAAGTACGAGCTGCCCACCGAGAAGATATGGGAGAAGTTCGTGGGCGTGAGGCCCGAGGACATGGCCGATTCGGACCTTACCACCAAGGTCCAGAAGATAGAGGGCAAGCTGGACCGGATCCACGAGGATTTCGAGAAGCAGAGGAAGCTGACGCTTAAGCTCATAGAAGAGCTGGGTAAGTAGGATGTTTGGGAGAGACAAGAAGAAAAAGGAAGGCGAGGAGGAACAGAAGGGACAGCCAGCCCCCGCGGAGGAGCCGCAGCAGTCACCCGCTGAGGCGGCGCCCCAGAACGACGGAATGGACGGGCTGAAGAACATAAGCGAGTCCCCGGCCAACGCGGCAGGGGAGCCGGCGCCAGCCGAGCCCGAGGCCCCGAAGGAG
>CAZTRL010000053.1:3796-5704 GCA_964616715.1 uncultured archaeon
CCCGAGGCCCCGAAGGAGAAGCCTCCAGAAGAGGCCGCCGCCCCGGTGGAGCCTGCGCCTGAAGAGCCAGCCGCGGAGGAGCCTGAAGCTGAGCCGGAGCCCGAAGAGAAGAAGCCCAGGGGAAAGCCCAGGAAGAAGCCAAGCCCCTCGGAGGCGGAGAAGCTCAGGAAGCAGATAGAGACGCAGAAGCAGAGCCTGAGGGACCTGGAGAAGGAAAAAGAGGATGCGATGAAGAAGAGCGATGAGCTCGCAAGCCTCATCGAGGACCTCTCAGGCGAGATAAAGGAGGTGAAGCAAGCGCCAGCCGCACAGCCGGCGCAAGTGCAGCAGATGCCAGACATGGAGCCAAGGCTGAAGGAGATAGAGGAGAAGACAACGGCGCAGATAAAGGGCATACAGGATGCCATACAGGCGCTTGCCGAGAAGAAGGACGAAGAGAAGACGGACGGCGAGGACGTCGCCGCCACAATGAAGAAGATGTTTGACAAGAGGCTCAAGGAGCTATCCGACAAGCTCGAGGAAAGCATGGCCAAGCCCGCCCCCGGGACGGAGGGCGGCGCCCCCGGAGAGGTCGCGGGCGGCCTCTCCGCCATAGGCGGCGGGGTGGAGCTCAAGAAGGAGACCGACAGCCTCAAGAAGTCGCTCAAAGACCTCGCGACGCTCCTCGACGCGTTCAAGGAGGAGGCCGAGAACAGGTTCATGGCCATAGACCGCGAGATGCAGGTCACCGAGAGGTTCCCGGACCTGGAGCAGAAGATGGAGCAGTTCGAGAAGAAGCTCGGGCCGGAGAACGTCCAGAAGCTCCGGCTGCTCATATCGAGCGCCGACGACCTCAAGGAGGAGGTCATACCGCTCGTCGTCAAGAGAAACCTCGACGAGAAGATGGAGCCCCACGCCAAGAAGGTCAAGGCAGTCTCTGAGGAGTTCGACAAGGTGCTCAAGTCGCTGCAGGAGGTCTCCCTCGAGATGAAGGCTGACCGGAAGGACATAGCGGCGCTCTACAAGTTCGATGACAGGATAGCCAAGCTGGAGGAGAATGCCTCCTCGCTGAAATCCTCGATGGCGGAACTCAAGGCCGGCATGAAGGAGATGGACAAGTCCCTTAGGAAGGACCTCGTCGACAAGATGAAGGAGATATTCCCGGGGATAGTGGAGGCGGAGTCCAGCAACATAAAGAAGGAGCTCGCAGGCAGGTTCGCGTTCATGAGCGACAAGCTCCAGTCCGTGGACAACGTCATAGCCGAGGCCCACAAGGACATAGCCGAGTTCTCCGCCCTGAAGGGCGAGGTGGAGTCCCTCGACGACAGGCTCGACGCCCTGAGCGATGAGAAGGAGAAGATGCTGATGAAGATGGAGGCCCTGCGCTCCAAGGACGAGGAGCTCCTAGACATGATAGAGGACCTGCAGACGCCAAAGGAAGTCATAACCGAGCTCGACAACAAGACCAAGGACGTGCTCGACATAAGGGAGTTCTTCGTCAGGCGGGCGAACCAGCTGGAGGAGAGGATAAACCAGCTGGACGAGAGGGCAGCCCCGACGCGCAAGATGAGCGAGAAGGTGGAGAATCTCTCGGCGCAGGTCGCCGAGGCCGTGGCCATGTACGGGAAGCTCGACGAGAAGTTCACGGCGGAGAACAAGCAGTTCCAGGAACTGATGAAGCAGCACGCCGCCGAGAAGAGGAAGCTCGAGGAGAAGCTGACGGAGCAGAAGGCCCGGATAGGCGTCCTCTTAAAGGAGTTCAAGTGATCCCATGGACGAGATAAGAGAGATAGAGGTGGAGCTCAGGAAGCTCCGCGAGGAGGCCGACCACCAGAAGACGAGGGCGACTGCGCTCGCCAAGGAGAACAGGACGCTCGAGGGGAAGAACGAGTACCTCGTCAACAAGCTCAAGGAGGCCTCCTACGTCTA
>CAZTRL010000054.1:0-5264 GCA_964616715.1 uncultured archaeon
GGGAGGAGTGGAAGGGCAAGTCCGACATAGACGTCTTCGTCATAATAGACGACACCAGGCAGAAGATAACCCCGATGGCAAAGGACAAGATAGACGCCGAGATGGTGAAGATTTCAAAGGAGATACACTCCCAGCTATCCGTCCAGCAGCCGTACCTCCTTACCGAGTTCTGGAACATGGTAAGGCTCGGCCACCCGATAGTCTTCAACTTCATAAGGGAGGGCGTCCCGATTTACGACAAGGACACGTTCCTTCCGATAAAGAGGCTCCTTCAGATGGGCGAGATAAAGCCCAGCAAGGAGGCGGTCGAGAAGTACATAGAGCGCGCCCCGAAGAGGATAAAGCGCGTGGAGAATGCGAAGATATACATGGTTGTCGAGGACTGCTACTACGCGATGCTCGAGTCCGCCCAGGCCGTCCTCATGTTCCTGGGGGAGACGCCTCCGAGGCCGTCTGACGCCTCCGAGGCGCTGAGGCGTGCCGTCATAAAGAGCAACCTCCTTGAGCCCAAGTACGCTGACTGGCTGGAGAACATCATATCCGTGAGAAAGGATGTCGAGCACAAGAAGAAGCAGTCGATGTCCGGCGCCGACCTCGATAGCTGGATAAGGAAGACCAAGCAGTTCGTCAAGAGGATGCAGCAGCTCATAGTCAGGATTGAGGTCATGAAGAGGGAGAACATAATAGAGAAGTCCTATAACATTATGCATGAGACCACGGTCACCCTCCTCAAGGCACTCGACAAGGTGCCCGCGGGCAAGAAAGTGGACGAGAACATAGAGAAGCTCTTCGAGAGCGAGCTCGTCAAGCCTGGCATCATTTCGGAGAACTTCCTGGGAGCCTTCGTGGAGCTCAAGAAGCTGCACAAGATAGCAAAGGAAGGAAAGACCCTCGAGCTCCCCAAGCAGCACATACTCCTCCAGAGGGAGTACGTCAGGAAGTTCATAAGGGAAGCCGGCAAGATTCTCAAGGAGAAGAAGGAAGCCGAGTGAGCGCCCGCTTCCCTATCCTTCGCAACACCTCGTCTGCCACCTCGTCCGGCGTCATCTTCGTCGTGTCTATGACTATGTCGTACTGGCTCTTGTCGTGGATGTCCATGTTGTAGTACTTCCTGTACCTTCGGATGTCGCTTTCCAGGCGGTTCTTTATCGCCTTCTCGGCATCCTGCAGGGTCTTGTACCTGCCCTCGTTCCTCTTGTCCTGGTTGCTCCGCACGTCGTCGTATATCCTCTTGGCCCCCGTCCGGAAGTCCACGTCCAGGAACACCTTGACGGAGTGGGGTATGAGGCGGAAGCTGGTCCTGCCCTCTATTATGAAGTTGTCCTCCTTCGTCCCGAGCTCCTTCTGGAATTCGTCGACCTCCCTGTCGGTCCAGTCCTCCTTCTCCCCTATCCGGTTGAGGTCCTCAATCGTCATGCCCCTCTTCCTCGCCATCTCGCGCCTCATGCCGCCCATGTAGTATCTCTTCATCCCCAGGCGGCGCACGAGTATCTTCGCCACGGTGCTCTTCCCAGAGCCGGGCATGCCTGAAATCGATATTATCATCTTACCATGTCTCCGATCTGGTCAAGCATCTCGACGACTTGCTTCTCCCTCTCCGGTTCCTCGAATATGATGGTGCCGCCCATGCCGTATGAGAGTGCCGCCCTTATCATGTGCTCGAGCCTCAGGTCGGAATTCACGAAAGATGTGTGCGCTATCTCCCCCGAGGGGCCGTACTTTATCCCGGAGAAGAAGAAGTAGGCGTCCCGAAGCCACTGCTGCCCGACGCCCTGCCTGACCTTCTCTATTATGGACTTGAAGTCATCCTGGCTCTTCAGGCACCCGACGCCCCTCGCATGCAGGTGTGCCCAGTTTATGGCGGGTTCGGTGTTCTTGGTCCTCTTGCATATCTCTATAACGTCCTCGATGCTTCCGAGCTCCCCCGCCCTCCCGGACGTCTCTATCCCTATGGTGGCGTTGACCCGCAGCTCGTTGACTATCTCGTTTATCTTGTAGACGACTAGCCTGAGCGCCTGGCTCTGGGGCATCCTCGGGTAGAACGTCGGGCTTATGACGAATATCCTGCAGTCCATGACCGACGCTATCGTCGAGAATATCCTGAGGCTGTTGTCCGGCATGTCGCCGAAGTCCGTCTGCCTAAGCGAAAGCTCTATGCCGAACTTCTTGGCTATGTTCTTAAGCCTGAGGAGGTCCCCGTAGTGGTCCTTGTAAAGCTCAGTGCTGTCGGTTATGTTGGAGAACAGGTCCGGCGGGAGCACGAGCGCCCTGAACCCTACCTTGTACAGCTCGCGGAGCACTTCAATCGTCTGGTCTATAGTCTTTACCACGGGTATCTGGGACACCCCGTAGGTGACCCCTATCTTCATCCCGAGGCGCTCCTGCATCTTGAGCGACTTTTTTCTGATTAACATATAATATATATTGGGGCTTGAAAAATATTAGCTTCCTACCGCCTAAACCAAAAACAGCGGCTTATCTCCCGCCAGCCGCTCTCAGGCCGCCTTGGCGCAGTAGGCGGCCGGGGCGGACATCTCCATCATGTGGCATCCGCTTCCGCAGTACTTGCCGGAGGCGCTGAAGAACCCGTCTATGTACCTGTTCGTGAACTTCCCGGGATTGTCGGCCCAGTCACTGTAGAAGTCCATGCCGCTGTAGTTGCCGTCCATCCTCTCCTCTACGCCTATCCTGTAGAGAGAATCGGCAGCTGCCGCCGCGAACTTGTCGTAGGTAGTGGGTCCGGTCGCCCTCTTCTGCCTGACGGTGTATGTGGTCTCGCCGTTCATGACGTTCTCCGTCGTGACCTCGTTGAGACCCTCGATGAGCGGGACGTATGTGCTTCTGGCCATGAGAGGCGCCAGCCACTTGGCCCATTTCGGCAGGCCGCTCTCGTACCTCTCTGTGAGTGTCTTGAGCAGCTCCTTTGCGAAGACGGGCGTGACCTTGCCGTCCGCGGTCTTCATTGGGTTAAGCTGAGTGCTCTTGTGGAGCTTCTCGTGACCGGAAGTGTACCTGAGCGCCTCTATTGCGCTGTCGTCCGTGCCGAACTTGTCGTACAGGTAGCGTCCCAGCCTTCCCTGCTGCCTGTGCACCCATTCCTTGAACTTGCCGTAGTGTCTGGTCCCTGGGATCATGCCCTGGTTTATGCCCACCACGTTCCCGTCGGTGTATCCTCCTATGAGCCCGTCCTCCGCAGGGATGTAGTCCGTGCTTATAACCTCGGTACCAGTGCCCGTTGCATAGAGCCCGACCTTCCTCATCGCGTTGTTCGTTGCCGCTCCTATCCTCCTGTATGTGTCCTTGAGCACGGCCTCGCCCTCGGGTGTTATGTCCCCGTCTATCCTCAGGTCCGTGTCGTCATAGAGGTATCTGGTCATGCTGTCGGTTCCCAGGGTTCCGGGGCCTCTTTTGTGCGCAACCCTTAGCGGGGACCAGTTATCTGTTGCAGGTAAAGCTGACATGACACCACTACACGATTAATCTTAGGTGGGAAAAGATTTAAAAGTGGGAAGAAACGGACAGTCCGGATCTTAACCGGCTATCCTCTTCTGCTTCTTGGCAAAGACTATCAGTTCGCCGAGCTGCTCCATCATCTTGGGCTCGGCGGCCACCATGTCGGACGCGGTGATTATTCCTATGAGGTGGTTGTCCCCGACTACAGGGAGCTTCTTTATCTTCTTCTCGGTCATGAGCTCCGCGGCCTCCTCTATGGTGGCCTCGGGTCCCACGTGTATGACGTCCTTCACCATTATCTCATGCAGCTTGGTCTCTTGTGGGTGTTTTCCCTCGCCGACGACCTTCCTTATTATGTCGTCCTCAGTTATTATGCCGAGCAGTTTCGACTCCTTCACTATTATGATGTATCCTATCTCCTTTTCCGTCATCTTGGCCGCGGCCTCGCTGACCGTAGTCTCCGGCCCGGCCTTCTCTACGTCCTTCTGCATTATCTCCTTCACAATCATCGCGTCGCACCTTTCTTCTCCCATCGCGGGACGAATATCCTGTACTTGTCCTTGTCCTCCATTTCGCCGAGTATCCTCCTGACTATGAGCTTCTCTGGATGCGGAAGCAGCGGTACCCTCTTCTTTATGTCGTCGAACGACTCGAACGGCTTCTTTTTCCTCTCGGTTATTATGGCCCAGAGGTGCCTCTTGCCTATCCCGGGGAGCAGCTCCAGCTGGTGGAGGCGCGTGGTCACAGGCCCCGACTTGTTGAAGAAGTTTAGGAACGTTGTGGGATTCCCGTCGACTATCCTCTCTACGATCTGGCCTATCTCCTCCTTCGCGGAGGCTGTCAGCTCGTCGTAGTTTATTCTCTTCCTTATGTACTTGACGTCGCTCCTCTTGCCGTCGCCTATGTAGACCTTGTCTTCGGTCTTGAACACGGCATCCTCCCGGGTTATCACCTCAAGGAGCGAGAAGTACTTCTCCCCGACGACCTGGGCGACGGGTTCCGACCTCTGCATGCCGTGGTGTCCCCTCGCGAGGTAGTCCAGCACTATGGCCCAATCGTCCTTCTTTATAGGTCTGACTGTCATTTTTCCACTTCCTAAGATTAAAGGGGGCCGGAGTTTTATATTTATGTTCGGGCTTCCCTGGCCCTGGCGGAAAACCTTTATATCACGGCCGCGCAATTAAATGTATGGCAACAAAGAGCAGCACACTCAAGAGCCTCAAGCCCGGTCACTACGTGATGGCGGAGGGCGAGCCCTGCAAGGTCCTGAGCATAACGCTGTCCAAGCCCGGAAAGCACGGTTCAACAAAGGCCAGAGTCGATGTTGTGGGCATCTTCGACAACCGGAAGAGGAGCATTCTCAAGCCAGCCGACGCTGATATACAGGTTCCGATAATAGAGAAGAAGAAGGCCCAGATAATCTCGATTTCAGGGGACTTCGTCCAGCTGATGGACATGGAGGAGTACAACACATTCGATGCCAACATCCCCCCGGAGATGAAGGGCAAGCTCGAGGCGGGCTCGGAGATAATGTACTGGAAGATAGAGAATCGCGTCATGGTCAGGGAATCATGAGCATTAGTTGTCGTCCTCTGCGCGCTGAATGTGTTTCCGTCTCGCTCGCGGACCCCGTTCTCCTGTAGTTTTGTGTTTCCATAGGGAAAGATATTTAAGCTTCGGTCTGTTCAAGAACTATTAAGGTGCATTCCATGGCTCATTGGTACGAAGAAGAGAGCGATGGTGAGGAAACCGACGAAGAAGACGGCGACGACGAGGACTGGTGAATACCGTCCGGTTCCTTCCAGGAGCAG
>CAZTRL010000055.1:0-4829 GCA_964616715.1 uncultured archaeon
CAAGGTGGCAAAGAAGGGCGACACCATAACGCCAGAGCTCGCAGACCTGCTCCCGAAGCTCGGCATAGAGCCTATGGAGATATCGCTCAACCTGGTCGCTGTGTGGGACGAGGGCACGATATTCGGGAAGGATATACTGTTCGTGCCCCAGGAGCATTACATAGAGCAGCTGCAGGCGGCATACGCGCAGTCGTTCAACCTCGCGATAAGCATAGGGCTCGTGACTCCCGAGACTGTGCCGGTGCTCATAGTGAAGGCGCACAGGGAGGCACTTGCGCTCGCGCTTGAAGCCGGCATACTGACACCCGAGACCGTCGGGAGCGTGCTCGCGAAGGCACAGGCACAGGCAGATGCGCTGAAGGGCATGGTGAAAGACACCCCGGCGGAGCCAACTTCCGAGGAGAAGAAGGAAGAGCCGCAGGAGAGCGCCGCTGAGGAGAAGCCCGCGGAGGCTGAGCAGGCGCCGGCCGAAGAGGCCGCTGAAAACAAGGAAGAGGAGAAGAAAGAGGTGTAAGGTTTATATTTGATGGGGGTATATGAGATATACCCGTTCAAATGAAACAACGGAGGGTCTGATATGGAACTAGTATACGCGGCACTTTTGCTCCACTCGGCAAAGAAGCCAATAGACGAAGCGGGCGTGAAGAAGATAGTCGACGCTGCAGGGATATCGGCCGACGAGGCGCAGATCAAGGCGCTTGTTGGCAGCCTCAAGGACGTCAACATAGAAGAGGCCATAAAGAACGCAGCAGTCGCGGCAGCCCCGGCGGCACCAGCAGCCGGAGCGGCAGAGGCCAAGCCTGCAGAGGAAAAGGAAGAAGAGAGCCCAGAGGAGCAGGAGAAGAAGGCAGAAGAAGCGGCGGGCGGACTGTCCAGCCTCTTCGGCTAAGACTCTTCACTTGAACATTTCATTTGAGGGGTAGGCTTAGGTTTTTCCCTACCTCCAAGAATTTCTTTTGGGCACTTCAAGTCCTCTTTTAAATCAGATTCGGCTGAATATTATACTATGCCGGCAGCAAGCGCGAAGGAGAAGCTGAAGAGGGACTTCTCGAGGCAGCCAGACAAGTACTACAGGGTGAAGCTGTTCACCGAGATGGGCTTTGAGAGGAAGAAATGCCCCAAATGCGGGTCACACTTCTGGACTCTGGACGGGGAGAGGAAGACGTGCCCGAACCCGCCGTGCGAGGAATACAGCTTCATAGGAAGGCCTCCCATAAAGAGCATGGACTACATAGAAACGTGGAGGAAGATAGAGAGGTTCTTCGTCAAGAACGGCCACGAATCGATACCCTCCTATCCCGTCGTCTGCAGGTGGTTCCCGGGCCTGTACTTCACGGTCGCGAGCATAGTCGCCTTCCAGAGGTCGGTCGCTGGAAAGACGGTCTTTGAGATGCCGGCGGAGAGGATAATAATACCGCAGGTGTGCCTGAGGTTCTCAGACATAGAGAACGTCGGGGTCACCGGAAGGCACATGACGAACTTCATCATGATAGGCCAGCACTCCATAAACGAGAAGGTCAAGGGGGTGCAGAAGGGATACTGGAAGGACACGTGCGTGGAGCTCGACTACCGGATGCTTACGGAGGCCCTCGGTCTCAGGCCGGAGGCCGTGTCTTTCATGGAGGACGTGTGGGTCGGGCCCAACGCGTTCGGGTACTCTCTTGAGTACTTCGCGTCGGGGCTGGAGCTCGGGAATGCAGTCTTCACGGAGTTCGTGGGGACGCCTGACAACTACAAGCCCATGGGCTACCGCGTGATAGACATGGGGGCGGGCCTCGAGAGGTTCACGTGGCTCTCCCAGGGGACGCACACAGCATACGACGCCGTCTACGGGCCGGTCATGCGCAGCCTGAAGAAGGCGGCGGACTTCGACGAGAGCATATTCAGGAGGTACTCCGAGATAGCGGGAGGCCTCAACATCGACGAGATACCAGACATCGCGAAGGTCAAGGCTAGCATAGCGAGGAAGCTGGGGATAAGCGTTGCCGAGATGGACAAGAACGTCGAGCCGCTTCAGGCGCTCTACGCCATAGCAGACCACACGAAGACCCTCCTCTACGCGATAAACGACGGCGGGCTGCTCAGCAACGTGGGGGGCGGCTACAACCTCAGGATAATATTCCGCCGCGCTCTCAGCTTCATAGAGAAGCACAACCTGGACCTCAACCTCTACGACGTGTGCAGGAAGCACGCGAGCTACCTCAGGCCCCTGAACCCGGCACTCATGGATGCGCTACCCGAGGTGGAGGAGATACTCAAGGTCGAGGAGGAGAGGTACAGGAACACTGTCAACAAGTCCAAGGGAATTGTCCTGAAACTCATAAAAAACAGGAAAGATGTGAAGCTTCAGAACGGGGAGCTGTTCCCTCTATACGAGTCGCAGGGGATAACGCCCGAGCTCATAGAAAACGTAGCAAGGAGGGAGAAGATACACGTGTCGGTGCCGGCGGACTTCTACCAGGAGCTCTCCGGAAGGCACATGAAGGAATCCGTAAAGGTCCTGAAGAAGAAGGAAGTGGATGTCTCTGGCGTACCACAGACAGAGCTCATGTTCTACGAGAAGGAGAACGAATACACATTCACCGCCAAGGTCCTCAAGACCATCCCGGACGGCGAATACACGTGGGTCATCCTCGACCGGACGCTGTTCTATCCAGAGGGCGGAGGGCAGGACTTCGACACGGGAACCATAGACGGAAAGAGCGTGCATGCAGTGGAGAAGTTCGGCGGCGTCGTGGCACACAAGCTCAAGGGCGCGGCGCCCGCTACCGGAAACACGGTGGCCGGGAAGGTCGACAGGGACAGGAGGCTACAGCACGCGCAGCACCACACTGCCGTGCACATAGTCAACGGGGCGGCGAGGAAGCTGCTGGGAAACCATGTGTGGCAGGCAGGGGCCGGAAAGAGCATGGACAAGGCACATCTCGACATAACGCACTATGAAGCACTGACGCTTCAGCAGATGGTGGAACTCGAGGACCTCGCGAACGGCGCAGTGAAAAGGGGCATACCGATTACGAAGACACTGATGCCGAGGCCGGAGGCGGAGAAGAGGTATGGGATGAGGATATACCAGGGAGGCGCCATACCAGACAACATGGTGAGGATAGTGAGCACCAAGGACTGGGACGTCGAGGCGTGCGCTGGCACCCACCTCTCAAACACGAAGGACACTGGCAGGATTGTGGTCACGTCCGCCGAGAGGATACAGGACGGCGTGGTCAGACTCTCGCTCAAAGCGGGCAGGGCCGCAGATGAATATCTGGGCAGGGCAAAATCGATAGCATCCAATGTAAAGAAAGCCATAATGGAAACAGGGTGCGCAGAGTTTGCGCATGACCCCCTGTCAGGGAGCGAGTTTGCCCTCCTCACCGACCTGCGGAAGGGCGCGGAGATGTTCTCGGTTGGAATAGAGCAGCTCGGGCCCACCGCAAGGAAGTTCTCTGGGGACCTGAAAGCGCAGGCGGGCAGGTCGGCCGCTCCGAAGAGGAAGCCATTCACGTCACTGAGCCCGGCGCTCTCCTATATATTCGAGGTGTGGAAGTCGCAGAAGAAGGAGCGAGAGAAGGCGGGGATTGAGCTTGCGGAGCAGAAGTCAGACGAACTCCTCGGCAGGGCCGCGGGCGGCGTCGTGGTAGAGGTCACGGACGCGGACAGGAAGGGGATGGTGAAGACAGGAGCCACGCTGCTGTCAAAGGACCCGAAGGTGACAGTGGTACTGGCAAACAGGGGCGGGGAGATAGTCGTCATGAGCAGGACCCGGGACTCGGCCAGGATACTCTCAAGGATATGCGAGAAGTGCGGGGGCAAGGGCGGCGGGGGACCGGAGCTTGCGCAGGGAAGGATAGAGGATACCGGAAAGCTGAAAGAAGTGAAGCTCTAGATGCTCCTCATCAGACACTCCCTCGGCTGGACGACCGTGTTCTGGCAGAAGATGTCTATAAGCGAGGAATCCGTCACATTGTGAAGGGGTATGACATCGCCCGTCGGGGATATCATCTGCTCCATGGTCTGGTTGACTCCCACCTCGGCTTCCTCGAGGACCACGAAATCCTGGAACCTTCCAACGAAGTTCTCGTATGTGGCGAGCTTGGCGGCGCTTGCCGGGTCATCCGACGTGTAGAGGTACTCGATTAGCACCTTGCCCGTCTTCAGGATCGTCACCTTCTCCTGGCCGGTGAGAGGCCTGTCGTAGACGCTCTCTATCTTCATCCCGGTGTCGCCCACCTTGATGTTGTAGCTAAGCGCCAGCCCCATGGCCCACGTGATCATCATTATCCCGACCACGACTGTGAACACGAACTTCCTGTCTATCTCGATTCGGCCGAATTTCATGCCCTTATTTTGCTCCTCAGTCTTAAATAACTGACTACCTGCTCCTTCGTCATCGCGGGATCGGATAGCTTGACGAACTTCACCTGCATGCCGAGGCTTTCCAGCTCCGGGGGCTGGACTATTTCTACAATCGGCGCCATGTAGAGGTCAAGCGTCCTTGAGACTGTCCACTTGTGAAGGCCCGCCCTCCGCGCAAGCTCCGAGACGGTGAGGAAGCCTTCCCCACAATCGGACGCCTCTTTCAGGGACTTGAACATCTTCATGACGTTGTGGCCCGTGACCTTGTATGCCTTCCCCTTTGCGGAGGCTTTCGGTGCCATGAATAGTTATCGCTCCGGGACGTTAAAAATGACCCCGTCAATAAAGCAAAATGATAGCCCTGGGCGGATTTCCGGCGCCGCTTGCGCGACCTGGCGCAAATGACGATTCGAACCGCCGCCGCCGGTTTTCCCCGCTTTCATCGCCCCGCAAAATGCGAGACATCAAATCTTCAG
>CAZTRL010000056.1:0-4431 GCA_964616715.1 uncultured archaeon
AAGGGCTCAGAAGCTACCTAGAAAATCATCCCCGCCGTCCGGGTCATTCTGGAGCGTTTTCCTCATCGCCCGTTATTGTTTTGGTGAATCCTTTTAAAAAGGCGTTTTTTATTCTTAGTATGGGTCTTGGTTTTCTGGGTTCTGTTCTGAAGAGGAAGGGTTCCGGCCAGCCCGCGGCACCCGCCGCGAAGGCTGAAAAGGCCAGCCTCAAGGCCGCGGACGTTGCCGGGTGGCTCGAGAGGGAGTTCCCCGAGCGCGCGGCAGGTGAGAGGGAGAAGCTCTCCGGCCTCGCATCCGACGCGAAATCCATGGTGGACGACTTCCGCAGGAACGTGGGGAGAATAAGGAAGAAGGAGTTCGAGCACGGGGACAGGACGTACGCCGCGGTGAACATGATAAAGGACACCTGGGCCAAGAAGGCCATGCTCAGCTTCTCCTCCTACGCCGAGTCGGCGGGGAAGCTCGACGCCTCCGCCGGCGGCATAACGTTCACGGCATTCAGCACTCTCTACAAGGACACGATGAAGCTCCTCAACGAGACCGGGATGGTCCCGAAGCAGAAGATGGTGCTCGAGAGGTACTTCGAGGACGAGAGCAGGAAGATGGGCGAGATACTCAAGTCACTCAGGGCGACGCTGCAGGAGATGGGAGCCGCCGTCTCCGAGCCCGGCGTCCTCAGGTGCGAAGAGAAGGTGGAGGGCACCGCGTCGCGGATAAAGGAGAAGGCAATAGAGAAAGAGGGCCTGCAGTCAAGCCTTTCGGGCGTCGAGAAGCAGATGAAGAGCAACAAGAGCGAGAGGGCAGGCCTTCAGGAGAAGAGGGAGGGCGTCACGAAGAGCCCTGCCTGGAAGGAGCTGGACACTCTCGACAGGGAGAGGGACGCATACATAAAGGAGAAGGACGGGATAGAGGCCGACGTCTCATCGAGGCTCGGCAACCTCAAGAGGGTCTTCAAGCTCTTCTCCCACGAGTCCCAGTCGCTCACGAAGGACGAGAGGCGACTCCTCGAATCGCTGTCGCACTCGCCGCTGAAGGCCTTCATGTCAGCGGAGCCTGACGCTCTCGAGAGGCTGCTGGCCAGGACGCTCGCCGAGTGCAGGAAGGAAAGGCTCTCCGCCAAGGATGCCTCAAAGGCGGAGTCCATAGCTCCCCTGATATCAACCGGCTTCCTCCGAAAGTCGAGGGCAAGGCTTTCCACCATAGCTGAGAGGATGACAGGCATAGAGAAGCGTAGGTCTGAGATAGACGTGGTCTCCGAGAAGAAGCACGTCGAGCGGATCCTTGAGACCGCCGGGATGGAGGCCGAATCCCTGCACAGGCATGAGACCGAGCTCAAGGAGAAGATAACAGCCGCCGACGCCGAGATAACAAGGCTCAAGAAGGCCCTCGAGGAGCACGTGAGAAAGGAGCTACAAAGGGATATAGAGGTGGCGTGATGCGCATGGAGCATGCGAAGCTTCTGAGCGGGTACAGGATGCCGATGCTCGGCCTCGGCACGTGGATGCTTTCAGGCAAGAGGTGCACGGAGGCCGTGAAGAGGGCGCTCTCGCTCGGCTACACCCACATAGACACGGCGGACTACTACAGGAACCACGCGGACATCGCCGCGGGGATAGCGGGTCACGACAGGTCGGAGCTGTTCATAACGAGCAAGGTGTGGATGACAGACATATCCGCTGACGGGATCGACAAGGCATGCAGGAGATTCCTCTCCGAGCTCTCGACCGACTACCTGGACCTGCTCCTCATCCACTGGCCAAACGACGACATACCGATCGCCGAGTCCATGGGTGCAATGGAGAGGCTCGAACGCGAGGGCCTCGTGCGAAGCATAGGCGTGTCCAACTTCGACGAGGGAAGGCTCTCAGAAGCGATATCGGCCTGCGGCCTTCCCGTGTGCGTGGACCAGGTAGAGTTCCATCCGCGGCTCTATCAAAAGGACCTTCTGGGCTTCTGCTCGGAAAGGCACGTCCAGGTCACCGCCTACAGCCCGCTCGGGAGGGGAGAGGCCGCATCGGAACCGCTGGTAAAGGACATAGCCAGGAGCCTTGGGAAGACTCCGGGCCAGGTGGCCCTCAGATGGCTCGTCCAGCACGGCGTGTGCGCGATACCCAAGGCGACTGGCGAGGAGCACCTGAGGGAGAACATAGACGTGTTCTCGTGGAAGATTTCTGACGAGGACATGAAGAGGATAGACGCGCTCGGGGCAGGCAGAAGGATAATAGACCCGGCCTTCGGCGGGAAGCCGTTCTTCGACGACTGAAATCAGGACATCCGCCTGTACGCTCCGGGGAAGAAGTCGAGCTTGTACTCCCTTGTGACAAGTATGAAGTCGTATCCCTGCACTATGCCAGGAAACCTCTCCTTAATCTCGAACATAATCTCCTGGAACCTGTCGTAGCTCTCTATCTCAAAGTCAATCTCGAAGTCCCAGGACCCCATGACCCTCTGCGGCCAGACAGCCTGCGGTATGGTGGAGCAGTAGGCCACGAACCTGTCGATGGACTCCTTGTTTGCGCTTCCCATGTAGATGAGCGCCTTGCAGAAGACGTTGCCCATCTTCTTCGGGTCAACGAGTATCTTGTAGGCTAGTATCACTCCCTCCTTCCCGAGCCTCCTCATCCTGTACTGCACTACCCTCGGGGTCAGGCCCACGTGCTTTGCTATGAGCCTCAGCGGCATCCTGGAGTTGTTCGTGAGCACCCTTATTATCTCCCTGTCGGTGTCGTCTATCTCCGCCTTCTCGTCCGCCGTCGTGTGGTAGACGACAGACCTCCTTTCCCTTGCAGGCCCCTGCGCGTACTCCCTCAGGTGGTGGACGAGATGCACGGTCGTGGTCATGGCCTTCTCTTGGATGTGGGGGGAGAACCTGTTCATCACGTTCTGTATCTCGTCATCGAACTCGTTGACGTTCCCCACGAGGAAGCCGACTATCAGGTCCCACCTGCCGGTGCACGAGACTACCCACTCGGCCTTCCCGTGGTCCCTGAAGTATGCCCCTATCTCCTCGAGCTTTTCCCTGTTCACGTTCCTCAGGCGCAGGTAGAGCTTGTACTTGGATATGCCCAGCTTGAAGTAGTTGGTTATGGTGACGAAGCTCACTATGACGCCGCTTGCCACAAGCCTGTCTATCCTGTACTTGACGACCTCCTTGCTGATGCGAAGCTTCCGGCCTATCTCTGAGTTCGGCTGCCTGGCGTTCCTGTCGAGCTCGTGGAGTATGCTCAGGTCCTTGGCGTCGAGATTGGTCATATTTATCATAATAACACAAAGCTTATATATTTTTGTCTTTCTGATAAAATTTCCTTTCTTAAATTTTATATATGCTATTTCATCATTTCACAACCAGATGGTGAGAAAATGTACAGCATGCATGAGGCCTACAGTGGCTGGTCGAGGGCACCCCCGGGAATAGGCGCGATTATCAAGGGCTGGGACGTTCCCGAGGACCATTACCGCAATCCGGACAAGCTCCCGGTCGTGGACTTCAGGGCGTTCACCCACAGATGCTACCACGACTGCTTCCACTGCTTCACTGACAAGGACAAGAGGACGCTCACGCTCTCCCAGATAAAGGACGTCATAGACCAGCTGGCCGGCATGGACGCCTACGCCATAAACTATCTGGGGGAGGGCGAGCCCACACTGGACGAGGACTTCCTGGATGTCCTTGGATACACAAGCGGAAGCGGGATAATACCGGTGGTCTTCACCGACGGCGCCACGAGGATGAGGGACAGGGGATTCGTCAGGGAGGTCAAGAGCACCGGCGCCAGCGTCTCCCCGAAATGCGACAGCCTGTGGAACCCTGACTACCAGAACTGGGTCGTGCGCGACAGGACCGGCAGGTACTTCGTCCAGAGGAACGAGTCGGTGGCTGTCCTCATGGAGGAGGGATTCAACGACGTCCTCGCCGACGGCACTACGAGGATGGGATTCGACATGGTCATCTCAAGCAGGAACAAGGACGAGGTCGGCAGGACGCTACGATACTGCAGGGACAACAACCTGTGGGTGATATTCTCGCACTACCTGCCTTCGGGACGCAGTGGAATGGAGCAATTCGACAAATCCCTCTTGCTGCCCCCGGAGCAGAAAAAGGCAATCGCCGAAGAGGTAAGGCTCATAGACTCCGCGGAGTACGGCTATGACCATCCCGTCATGAACAACTTCCTCACTTGCGGTTGCGTTGAGCACATGCAGATATACGGGGATGGCAGAGTCAGCCCCTGCCCGGGAAACGAGACCGTCATAGGCCATGTGCAGGATGACACCCTTAAGGATATAAGGGATGGGATTGTCAGAGAATTCCCGAAACATGACAGAACGGAATTCGATGGCCTCTGCCTTTATAGGCCAGGTGTGTGACGGCCTCTACGGCACGAGCCTCTCCGGGGTCCTAGGGAAGAGTATGGCCTCCTTTATGTCGGG
>CAZTRL010000057.1:0-4348 GCA_964616715.1 uncultured archaeon
TGCTCTTCCCCAAGCCGCTGACCGAAATGAGATCGGCTATGGACGGCGACATACGAAGGGAGAAGCAGGAAGTCCCGACTTTCCTTTTCACGTTTTCATAATGCATCATGAGTAAATGGAGCTTCGTTTTATCACTGGCTTTCTCGAGGGAATTCATATCACTCTTGACATCCCCAATAATCTTTTCAACAGAACTGCTAATGCCGGAGCCATTCGCAACGGAATCGTAATCCAGCTTCAGGGACTTAGCAAAATCCCTCAATATCATGAACTGGGAGACCCCTGCATGATAGTCTCTTCCCCTCCATGCCAGGGTGAGCGGCCTTCTGAATCCCATCTTCCTGGATATCTCGTCGGAGACCTTCCCGTAACGGAGGCCTCCGCCGGCACCGGAGATGTACACGGCATCTCCCAGTCCCTCGGAAACTATTATGTTTCTTGAGACGGCATTCATGCTCAGCCGCGGGAACCTCTTGCGGAGTTCGTCAGCCGAAAGCACGAATTCGTGAGCATTGCCACAGGAAGGGCATCTCCCCGAGCAGGAAGGATGCATATTCATGTCTGCTGCAAGATGGACCAGCCCACCACAGTCGCAGGTATACCAGAACGGCAGGCTGTCCGTGTAGTAGTTCATGTAAGTGTCGGTCTTCTTCAGGGCATCGACATATGTGTCATTAAACTCTCCCAGCTTGGTCATTATCTTTTCCCACTCATCGTAAAACATCCCATCATTCTGCATGTCGGTGTACCTGAAGAAGTGGACATCGAGTCCGATTAAGCTGCATATCCCGGCTATGATGAAGGCGTTCATTTCAGGGAAGTTCTTTGCCTTCTTGTATGACTCCCTCATGAGACCCAGAAGGTCGTCCATGTTCTCAGCTATCTTCTCTTCTGGAAACTTGGACAATTTGGCGTTCTTGACGTAGAAATCTCTCATATTCCGGAGCTCCGTCTCGAATGCCTTTTCGTCCGGCTTTGGTATGGAATGGAACGTCTTCCACTTGTCCTTGGGAACGTGGAAGCCTATCTTCTGGAACCCGGTCCTTGAGAGTGCCGGAATCTTGTTCTTGTAAAGGAGATTAGCGCTTGCGAGGTTGTAGTCCGCAAAGCCGAACACGGCAACGCATTTTCTTCCGTTCTTCTCTATTTCTTTCTTTAGATAATCGAGTATGAAGACCTTCTTGAAGACCCCCGAATAAGGAAGGAAATTTGGCTGGTGCCCGGACTCCAGGACCACTGTGTTCTCGTCCACGTCTATCATTTCCGGAGGCTTCAGCCCCGCATCAGCGTGGAACTTCCCGGATATCTTGTGGAGCTTCGCCAGATTAGCAATCTGCCTGTCGTTTATCTTTTCCCGGCTCATCGCGAGTCTGACGAATTCATCCATTTTCATTGCAAACACCTAGGCTATGACAAGGCCCAGAATTCCGAAGGCGACGGTTATGAGGAACATCGCGAGCGTCGCCTGCTGCTCGGTCATCCTGAAGTAGTACGGGAACACCCATTTGAGCGTGAGCCTGTTGGGGACCTCTATGGTGCCGTCCGGCCTTATCTTGCCGAACTTTACCTCCCCGACCTTCTTCAGCCTCCAGACGATGTACATCAGGAAGTTGACTATGTGGGGTATCATGATTATTACCCCGAAGAGCTCGAGGTTGTTGAGTATGAGCAGGCTGCCGAGAACCGATCCCAGTAACAGGGAGCCGCAGTTTCCGAGGAATATCTTGGACGGGTACTTCTCGAAGAAGAAGAACGCGGCGAGCGCCCCGAGCATGGGCATTATGTATATCATGCCGTCTATTCCGGTCGTCAGGAACACCTTAAGCTCCACGAAGCACATGAGTATGAGGGTCAGCCCGGAGGCGAGACCGTTGAAGCCGGAGTGCATGTTCACAAGGTTCGAGACCACCATGACGTACACAGGCGCCACTATAAGCGAATATACTATGCCGAGCTCGATCTGGGTGAATCCCACCCATAATGTCGTGTCCGTGTTCAGGAGGGCTATGGGAAGCGCGAGGAAGAACGGCAGTATCATCTTCCAGAACCTGTCGACCACCAGCAGGTCGTCTATGAAGCCGAACACGGCGAACGTTATGCCGATTGAGTAGAACACGAGGAGCGTCTCGATGGAGGGCACGAGGAACTGGGCGAGTATTATGGATGACATGACGCCGGCGAGTATGAGGAGGCCGCCCATGTTGGCGACATCCGGCTTGTCCTTCTTGTACATGTCCTTGACTGAATGGCCGTTCCTCTTCAGAGCCCTTATGAACTTGGGCCCGAGGTAGAGGACGGTGAAGAAGCTCATGGCGAATACCAGAAGCGTGCTCACGTCATCCATGCGGCATCACCGTCAGGCGTATCCTATTCCCCTGTAGTTGAACCCTAGCTTCCTGGCCCTCTGCGGGGTGAAGACCTGCCTGCCGTCTATCATAATGTTGCCCTTCATCTCTTTTATTGCCTTTCCCCAGTCGAGCTTCTTGAACTCTGCATGGTCCGTCGCGAGTATGACGGCGTCCACGCCCTTGAAGTCCTTCTTGTACGAGAAGCCGAACCCCTCGGTCTCCTTCTGGGTGAACATGGGGTCGTAGACAAAAGTCCTGGCCCCGAGCTCCATGAACTTCCTGGCTATGGGGAAGGAAGGCGAGTTCCTTATCTCCTTGACGCCTCCCCTGAAGGTGAGGCCGAGTACCAGCACCGTGGCGTCCTTGAGCTTGACGTCGGTCCCGGAGAGGGCCTCCGAGGTGAGCTCTATCATGTGGTCTGCCATGGAGTCATTGACGTCCCTTGCGAGCTTGAGGAGGCTCGTGTCGGCCTTCACGCCGCTGTTTACCACGAAGTATGGATAGACCGGTATGCAGTGGCCGCCCACTCCCGCTCCCGGGCTGTGGAGGTTGGAGAACTTCTGGCTGTTGGCTATCTTGTAGATGTCGACCGCGTTTATGCCGAACTCCGTGCTGACGACGGAGAGCTGGTTTGCGAGGGCTATGTTGACGTCCCTGTAGACCCCCTCGTAGACCTTGACGGCCTCGGCCGTGGTGGCGTCCGTCTTCACGACGCCCTTCTTGTTTATGACCATGTATATCGCCTCGGCGGTCCTGGTGCTCTTCTTGTCGTATCCGCCCACGACCTTTATGTGGGAGCCGAGTATGTCCTTTACCGCCCTTCCGGAGTATGTCCTCTCGGGGCAGTATGCGAGGCCGAAGTCCCTGCCGGCCTTCAGGCCCCCGCTCTCGAGAGCGGGCCTTATCCGGTTCGCAGTGGCCCCTATGGGCATGGTGGTCTCGATTATGACGAAGTCGCCCTTCTTGAGGCCCTTCGCTATCTTCTTTGACACGTCTATGACCCCTGCGAGGTCAGGCATGTTCTTCTTGTCAAGAAGCGTTGGTATCAGTATTATCTTCACGTCGGTCTGCTTCGACGCCAGGACCGGGTCCGTGGTGGCCGTGAGCCTGCCGCTCTTCGCGTTGCTGGCAACCATCGAGTCGAGCCTCGGCTCCTTTACGTGGTTCCTGCCATTGTTTATGCCGGAGACGACCCCCTCGTGGATGTCGACTCCGATGACCGTAGCGCCCTTGTCCGCGTAAACGGCGGCAAGGGGAAGGCCCATCTTTCCAAGGCCGTACACGGCGACCTTCAGCGTATGCTTCCTGAAGGCCGTCTTTATCTCACTTTTTCCCTTTCCGTAGACTATCATGCAACCACTCCCGTTTAAATGTCATCGCATTGGAAGAGCCCTGTTTCGAGGGATTTCCTTGCAGTTTTTTTATGTCACCACTATTCGATGATACTATATGGCTACAATTCTATTGTAGGGACACCTTTTTAAAGGTTTCGGTTGGCAGGCGCCGGCGGAACCTGCCGGAAAGGTCCCGGAAGCTTTAGGATTTTATTTCTTTGTTGTCATTAGAATGAGATGAACGTAAACATCTCCCTTGAGGACGGAAGGACGGTAAGTCTCGAACCATTCAGCGGCGGCTTCTACAAGGTCTATTCGAAGGATGTGGAGCTGCCCGAGGGGAACGGTTACATAGGGGGATTCTGCCACAGGGGCAGGAGCTACTGCTTCGATTCACTGGGTCCCGGGAAGGGAAGCGTGATATACAGGGACGTCACGCCGGACTGATGGGAAGTTGCAGTTCAGCAGGTCTTTCCGTAATTCTTCCCCACGATGACAAGGTCCATCAGTGATACTCTGCCGTCTCCGTTGAGGTCGAGCCTGGGGATTTCTTCCGGCATCGAATACTCCTCGTAGTGCATGCCTATCTGGACGAGGTCCTGCAGGCCTATCTCGCAATCGCCGTCCACGTCTCCGAGTATAGTCGATGTTATGTTCCACGTGAAC
>CAZTRL010000058.1:0-4174 GCA_964616715.1 uncultured archaeon
AGCATAAGAGACTGTCACTCTCTTGACCCGGGTTCAAATCCCGGCCTGGGCGCTCCTTCTTTTTTTGATTTTTTAATAGCGGGGATAAATTTATTCCAATGAGCGGCAACTTCGGGCGCATCCTCTGGTATGTCTTCGCGACCACGAAGGGCGGGCCGACCAGGATAAGCATCGTGGAGAGCCTGATTGAGCGCCCCTACAACACGCACCAGCTCGCGAAGAAGCTCTCGCTAGATTACAAGACCGTCCAGCACCATGTGAGGGTGCTCGAGGAGAACAGGGTCATAACGGCGGAGGAGAAGAAGTACGGGACCATATACTTCCCCTCGGCCTTGTTCGAAGACGTAAAAGATATATTCATGGAGATAAAGAATAAAACAGGTGAAAAGTGATGTTCGACCACATAGTTCTTGGGCTCATGGCGATAAACGTGGTTCTTACTCTGATCCTCATATGGATATACTCGAGGAACCACAGGCTCGTCAAGTCCAAGATGACGCTAGGCATGATATTCTTCGCGATGGCGTTCCTCGTGGAGAACGCCGTCAGCTTCTACTTCTACGATTCGCTCCTGATGCAGGGCTTCGACTCCGTCACCACCTTCAACCTCGTGGCCAAGTTCTTCGAGATGGTTGGCCTTCTCGTGCTCCTGTACGTGACATGGGAGTGAACTCGGTAGAGATTTGGGTATAAAGCGGAAGGAAAGTCGGGAAAAGTCTTTATAAGCGGTTCCCGAATCCTTACTCATGACCTGCATAGCGTGCGGTTCGGTGAGCGAGTTCCGGTGCACGATAAAGGACGTGACGGTCTGCCTGTGCAAGGACCACATCGACAAGGACGGCCATTACGACTGCATCGTGCCCGAAGCCTCATGAGATTTCCTCCTTTGGGTATCTTCCCCCGCCTGCGGCGGCGGGGGAATGCCCTATAGTCTCACTTATTTAAAAACGCGGCCACATATTTTCATCCAGTGGGCCTGTAGCTCAGTCTGGCTAGAGCACCAGACGGCTGCGTTGCTCGTGCAGCGCGCCAGGTGAAGCTTTTAATGTCATTAAAAGCGTGCTTACTGCCCATTCCGGGCGGGATGACAGAACAAACCTGGGTGTCGCGGGTTCGAATCCTGCCAGGCCCATGGATTCCCCGAGGCGGAAATGCCGATGAGAATGGGAAAATCCGTGAAAAATGGCCGAATTTGGGCATTTTGACCCAAAGGTTTTTATATATGTGCGTGATTTATTAGTTAATTCACACATTTTACAATAATATCTGGCTTGCACGCAGGGTGGTTTCATAGTAGAGATAACGAAACACGATTTGGTTCCGAAGCATGAAATTCTATCGGACAGGGAAAAGAAAGAGGTTCTGGAGAAGTTCGGGGTCACCGAGGTCCAGTTGCCGCAGATATCCGTTTCAGATCCCGTGATAGAGATAATCGGTGCGAGCCCCGGTCAGGTAGTGAAGATAACCAGGAAGTCCCAGACCGCCGGAGAGGCACTCTATTACAGGTTGGTCGTGAAAGGATGAGCGGGGAAAAGTCGGTAAAGAATGTAGGCATGCCTATGAATTTCCTAGGACTGTTTAGGGCGATAGAGAGGGAGAAGGGCTGGATGAAGTTCCAGATAGACTCCTTCAACAACTTCGTAGACAACGGCCTCCAGGGGATAATAAACGAGATAGGCACGATAGACCTGATGCCCGAGGTAAGCGACGTCAAGCTCAGCTTCGGGAAGGTCGAGGTCGGGAGCCCCTACCTCATAGAGGCCGACGGCTACAAGAGGTCCAAGGACACCAAGAGCCCGCTCTACCCGAACGAGTGCAGGATAAGGAACCTCACGTACTCCGCGCCCATATGGGTCCACATAACCCCGATAATAAACGGCATACAGGAGAAGTCCGAGAAGGTGCACATAGGCGACCTTCCGGTGATGGTGGGCTCGAGGCTCTGCTCCACGTTCGGGACGTCGAGGAAGGACCTGGTGACGGCTGGCGAGGACCCCGACGACGCCAAGGGATACTTCATAGTCAACGGCACCGAGAGGGCGCTCGTCCTCATAGAGGAGATAGCGGGAAACAAGCCGGTCTTCGAGAAGGACGGCGAGGCCGTGACCGTCAGGGTCAACTCCGAGAGGAGCGGCTTCAAGCAGAGGCACCTCATAGAGAGGAGGCCCGAGGGCACGCTCACCATATCGTTCGCGAACATCAGGAGGCTCTCGATAGTCACGCTTCTCAAGGCGCTCGGCATGTCCACCGACAAGGACATATGCGACAACATAAGCAATGATTCAAGGATACTCAACGAGCTCTACATATCGCTGTACGAGTCCGAGCCGACCGAGGTCGACGAGGCAATAGACGCCATAGGCAAGAAGCTCAAGGTCTCAGAGGACTACAGGATAGAGAGGGTCAACCAGATACTTGACAGGTACCTCCTGCCGCACATAGGCCAGGAGAAGACCGACAGGATGGCGAAGGCCATGTACCTCGCCAGGGTCGTGAGGAAGGTCATCGCGGTCTCGATAGGCATGATTCCCGAGGACGACATAGACCACTACGGCAACAAGAGGCTTCTCATGTCCGGCGAGCTCCTGTCCCAGCTGTTCAGGTCCGTGCTCCTCGGAAGGTGGGGGCTCATCGCGAAGATGACCTACAATTACCAGAAGCTTACAAAGAGGGGCCAGCAGCCCTCCATACAGGGCATCGTGGAGGCCAACGCCGTCACGAAGCAGATTCTTTCATCTCTTGCCACCGGCAACTGGATAGGCGGAAGGTCCGGCGTGAGCCAGAGGCTCGACAGGAGCTGCCAGATAAAGACCGTCTCCCACATGAGGAGCGTGGTCTCGCCTCTCACGACGACCCAGGAGCACTTCAGCGCCAGGGAGATACACCCTACCGAGTGGGGAAGGCTCTGCCCTGCCGAGACCCCCGAGGGAAGCTCGATAGGCCTCAGGAAGCACCTCGCGCTGCTCTGCGAGATAACGCCCGGCATGGACGCGGCCGAGACCTCTGTCATACTAAAGTCTGTCAAGGCGGAGCTTGAGAAGGCCACCCAGAAGGAGGCCAAGGTCCCCTATGATGTATATTTCAACGGCGACTTCATCGACAAGACCAGCGCGCCCGCGAGGGTCGTCGACAGCATCAGGAAGAAGAGGAGGGCCGGGCTCATAAACAGCCAGCTCAACGTCGTGCTCTACGACCAGTTCGGAGAGATAAGGATAAACACGGACACAGGCAGGGCGAGGAGGCCGCTTCTCATACTGGAGGAGGGCAAGCCAAGGATGGCCGAGGACATGCTTTCCAAGCTCGAGAAGAGCGAAATCGAGACGTCCTACCTCGTCAGGCACGGGGTCATGGAGTACCTGGACGCTGAGGAGGAGGAGAACACGTACATAGCCCTGAAGCCGGAGGAGGCGACGCCCGCGCATACGCACATCGAGGTGACGCCCCTTGCCATGATGGGCCTTCCGGCAACGCTCATCCCATACCCCGGCTACAACAGGGGCGACAGGATAAACTACGGCGCGAAGATGGTCGGCCAGTCGATAGGGGTGCCGGCGACCAACTACCTCGTGAGGACCGACACCAAGTTCAACAACCTGGTGTATCCGCAGGCGCCGATAATAGACACCGCGACGTCAGAGATAATGTGGAAATACCCGGGCGGCCAGAACCTCGTCATAGCGGTCATGTGCTGGGACGGCTACAACCTGAACGACGCCGTCGTCATGAACAAGTCGTCAGTCCAGAGGGGCCTGCTGAGGTCGATGTACTACAGGACATACGAGACCGAGAAGAAGAGGTACTGGGGAGGCCAGGAGGACGAGATAGCGGTCCCGGAGCCCGGCATAAAGGGCCATAGGGGCGAGGATGCCTACAAGGACCTCGCCGAGGATGGCATAATAAACCCCGAGACCCAGGTAGGCTCGGATTCTGTGCTGGTAGGGAAGAACTCCCCGCTCAGGTTCCTCTCGGGAGAGGAGTTCGCCGCGGGCGTCGAGAACAAGAGGGAGACCTCCATCACGGTGAGGCATGGGGAGAAGGGCGTCGCCGACAAGATACTCGTCTCCGAGAGCACGAACGGCAGCCACATAATAAAGATAAGGGTCAGGGACATCAGGATACCCGAGCTCGGTGACAAGTTCGCCTCCAGGCACGGGCAGAAGGGCGTCGTGAGCCT
>CAZTRL010000059.1:0-3898 GCA_964616715.1 uncultured archaeon
AGTTCCTGGCGGCCTCTATGCCGAGCACCTCCATGACCTCGAATATGTTGTTGCACGTGGTCCTGTAGGGGTCCACGCCCGGTATCTTCATGACCTTCTTGAGGTTGGAGCCCAGCGTGTTTATCACCCACTCATCGCCTTCCTTGTTCACTATGGCCTGCGTCACGTCCTTTATGCCCTTGATGTGGAGCTCCATGAGCTTGTACTTGAGCTTGTGCAGGTTCCTGACGTCGAGCGTCGTGCTCGCGACCTTTATCTCCTTTCCCTCAGCCTCGACCTTGACCTTCTTGAGCTTTATGCTCTTCTTTATGTCGTCGAGGTCTATGTCGAGCTCCCTCAGCATCTTCTGGTCCAGCTCGCAGATTATCTCGAGGTTCGTCAGGTCCAGTATGTCGGAGACCACGAGGTCCTTGAACTTGACCTCCTTGATGTTCTCCGCGACCTTCCTCGCCTTCTCCATGGTCTGGTGGTCGGGAAGCAGCCTTATGGTCATCGTCGGCGTGGCCAGCTCCTTCCTCGCATCGAATATCTCTATTATCCTCGGCAGGCCGAGCGTCACCTGTATGCCGGCCGTTCCTGCGAAGTGGTAGGTTCGCATTGTCATCTGCGTGGCTGGCTCCGAGAGCGACTGGGCCGCTATGACCCCTATGGTTTCCTCCGGGCTGTAGAAGTGCTTCTTGCGCGAGTTGTCTGCCATAATCATCCACCCCACTCCGCCTTGGTCGGGTCCACCCCGTCCTCGCCCGCCTTGAACTGTATTATCTGGCCGTTGGAGTTCTTGACCGAGAGGTCGTGCGTCACGCGCAGGTCCTGGAGCGCGTTGACGAGCCTCCTCTGCATGTAGCCGCTCTTCCTGGTCCTGAGCGACTTGTCCATGAGGCCCTCGCGGCCGTTCATTATGTTCCAGAACAGCTCGGTCGGCGACAGCTCCTGCTTGAAGCCCCTCCTGACGAAGCCGTGACCGTCCGCGGAAAGGTCGCCCTTCTTGAAGTGCGGAAGGGTCCTGTCGAAGTATCCCCTCTTTATCCTCTGGCCGAGTATGGCCTCCTGGCCGACGCACGCCGCCATCTGCGTTATGTTTATGAGCGAGCCCTTCGCGCCGGAGTTCGCCATGTGGATTATGTCGCTTTCCTTGATGCTCTGCTTGACTATCTCCGAGACGTCATTGAGGCCCTGGGCGAGCACGTTGAGTATCTGGGTCTCCAGCGACTGCTCCGCGGTGAGCCCCGGAAGTATCTTGAGATCCCTCTTGCCGTACTTCTCGATGAGCGTGTCCGAGTCCTTCTCCGCGTCTATGACCCTCTCCCTGACATTTTCCATCACCTTGTCGCTCAGGTCGAGATCGGATATGCCTATGGAGAAGCCCCTGGCTCCTATGAAGGAGACGCCCAGCCTGCCGCAGTTGTCTATGAAGTTCTTTATCTCCTCGGTCTCAACTATGCCGTGCATCCTGCTTATTATCTTTCCCTTCATGGCGCCTACCGCAGCCGCGTCTATGGTGCCCTTCTCGAGGACGCCGTCCCTTATCTTCACCCAGCAGTCGAACTTGCAGTCCTCCTTTATGCACTGGCCGCACTGCTCGCAGCAGCTGGCCCTGAACTCGATGTTGAGCCCCTTTGGAAGAAGCATGCTGAATATCTCCTTTCCTGTGAACTCGTCCTTGTCCGGGAGGTCTACCGAAATCCCTGCCCTGCCGAACATGGATGCCGTCTCCTTCCTCGAGAACTTCTGCACCCCGTGCGTAAGAAGGTATATGCCCGATATCTGGTCGAGGTCGCAGCCTATTAACGGACCGCCGAACCTGGGGGATATGAGGTTGTTCTTGACGTCTATGAGCTCTGCAGCCTCGACCCTGGACTCCTCGGTCTGCAGCGCGTGCAGGTTCATCTCGTCGCCATCGAAGTCTGCGTTGTATGGCGGGCAGACCTGCGGCGATATCCTGAAGGTCTTGTAGGGCATGACCCTGACCCTGTGGGCCATTATGGACGGCCTGTGGAGCGATGGCTGCCTGTTGAAGAGGACCATGTCCCCGTCGTCAAGCTGCCTGTCGACGCTCCAGTCGGATGCGATGTTCTCCACTATCTCGGACCTGTTGTCCTCGGAGACCTTCATCCTGCGGCCGTCAGGCCTCTTGACGTAGTTGACCTTTCCTGAGAGTATGAGCTTCTTTATCTCGTCCATGTTGAGCTTCGTGACCGGGACATCTATGGTGAGTTCCTGGGCTATCACGTCCGGGACGCCTACCTCGTTTATGGATATCATGGGGTCGGGGGATATGACGGTCCTGGCGGAGAAGTTGACCCTCTTGCCGAGCAGGTTGCCCCTGATCCTTCCCTCCTTTCCCTTCATCCTCTGTATCATGCCCTTGAGCGGCCTGCCGCTCCTGTGCCTGGCCTGGGGTATCCCGGTGAGCTCGTTATCGAAGTACGTCGTCACGTGGTACTGGAGCAGCTCCCATAGATCCTTTATGATGAAGTCCGGCGCGCCTATGTCTATGTTCTCCCTCAGCGACTGGTTTATCCTGACTATGTCCACGAGCTTGTGCGTGAGGTCGTCCTCGGACTTCTCGCCGCTCTCAAGCGTGATGCTCGGCCTCGTCGTCACGGGCGAGACCGGGAACAGCGTCAGTACGAGCCACTCGGGCCTGCCGCCCCTGAAGTTGGCGTTCTTGAGCTCCTCCTCGGTTATCCTCTCGAACCTCTCCCTTATCTCCTCGGGGTTGAGCTCTTCCTTGTCCTCGTAGAACGTGCTCGGCTTGAGGAACTTTATCTTGCCCTGCTCCTCGCCGCAGTGGGGGCACTTGCCCGGAGGATTCCTGCTCAGCTCCTTCGTGGACTTGGCGCCCTCCTTTGCCATTATCCTGCCGCACTTCTTGCAGCTTATCTTCAGAAGCTTGTATATGGCCTTCGTGTAGAGTATGTTGATGACCGGCTTGGCCAGTTCGAGGTAGCCGAAGTGGCCGGTGCAGTCGCCTATGCCGCCGCCGCACGTCCTGCAGTGGAGACCCGGGTCGACGACGCCGAGCCTCGGGTCCATGACGCCGCCCTCTACCGGATAGCCGTCGACGTCGTAGAGGTCGGACGTGACTATGCGCACGGTGGCTATGGACTTCACCGTCTCGGGCGAGAGTATGCTGAACGTTATCCTCTTTATCTTCGAGACCATCAGACATCACCTATCTCCAGCTTGGGGTATATGCACATCGACTTGACCTCGTCGATGAATAGCTTGAACGCATAGGACGTCTCGACCCACTTTATCTTGCTGTCCTTGCAGACCTGGCACGTCGAGCGGTTGCTCGCCTTGTCGTAGACCGCGAATAGCCCGCAGCTCTCGCAGACCGGTATCATTGACCTGTCGGAGTCGAACCTCTCCTTGAGCGTCAGCGCCGCGCCGTGGGCGACGAGGCACTGCTGCTCCATCTCTCCCAGCCTCAGGCCGCCCCTCTTGGCCCTTCCCTCGGTGGGCTGCCTGGTGAGAAGCGTCACCGGCCCCCTGGATCTCGCGTGGAGCTTGTTCGCCACCATGTGGTCGAGCTTCAGGTAGAAGCTCATCCCGGTGAATATCATGACCTCGTACGCCTTTCCCGTCCTGCCATCGTAGAGCGTCTCCTTTCCGTCATCCCTGAAGCCCGCGTCCGACATGAGCTTCCTTATCTCTTTCTCCTTCATGTGGTCGAACGCCGTGCCCTTGATGTCCTTCCCCGTCATGGCCTTGGTCTTGCCCGCGAGTATCTCGAGCAGCTGGCCTATGGTCATCCTGCTCGGGACGCCGTGCGGGTTGAATATGATGTCGGGGACGACGCCTTCCGCGGTGAACGGCATGTCCTCGTGAGGCACCATGAGGCTCACGACGCCCTTCTGCCCGTGCCTGGAGGCGAACTTGTCACCGAGCTCGG
>CAZTRL010000060.1:0-3575 GCA_964616715.1 uncultured archaeon
TCAGCGTGTGGATATGCTGGCTTGCGACCGTCCCCCTCTTCTGGAGGTATGCCTGGCCGGGCTCGTGGTAATTCTGTCCCCAAGAGCCGAGGGCGTCAGTCCAAAGTCTCAGTGGACAGGCCCTCGTGCCCTGGCCGCAGCAGCCCTCGTCCTGCTGGCAGTCGGGGTTCACGAAGACCGTCATCCCGGATGTGGTGCAGTCAGTCAGCTTCACAGTTATAGTGGCGTCGCTGGTCTCGTGGGTGGTGGTCTCTGTGGCGCGAACGACGACATGGTACTCTGGCTTTGAGTTGTAGTCCAGATGGGCGGCGTTGTTGACGGATATCACGCCGTTGTCGTCTATAGAGAAGACGCCATTGTCGTTTCCGCCGACTATCGCATACGTCACGTCCTGGCCGAAGTAGTCCAGCCATATCCTGTTCAGCTGGCCGGCAGTGTCGCCGTTGACGGAGTTCTCGGGTATCAGGAACTCCTGGTCATGCACCAGGCCTACCGCCTGCATTATGTTGCCCCTTATGTCGAACGGGTCAGTCGTGTCATGAGTCTCTATGCAGGTTCCGGACTGGCATTCGTACCCGCCAGGACAGCCGCAGTCGGCTGGGCACGTCGAGCAGTCTTCGTCACCGTTGCAGTCCCCGTCGCTGCAGTAGGGTTCATCCACAGGGGATGTGTACGCCCCGAGTATGGCGACTTCGGCGAAGCTCACGAAATCGTTTTCCTCATTGCCGTATCCTGTTATCTTGACGTACTTTGCAGTGGTGTCCGGGAAGTCGAACGTTTCGAACTCCACAGTCTTCCCGCTTGACTGGCCGTCATAAACGGTGTTCCATGTGCTGCCATCGGTAGATGTCGCTATCGAGAAGTAGGCGACGCGGTACTCTCCCCTCCAGAACGATATGTTTACGGCGCCGACGGTCGTCGCTTCGGTGAGCTCGTACTCTATCCAGCTCCCGGAGCCTTCGCCAGACCAGATGCTCTCGTATGCGATGACGCCGTCTAGGGTGTTCTCCGGGGCATGGTCCTCCACCTGGCCGCTTGCGGTGACCGAGGCTACGGGCAGTCCAAGTCCTCCTAATTCAGCGGCCACGCTCGCGTTGAACTGCCATATCTGCCATCCGGAGTGGCAGTCCCAGGAGCCGGAAGCCCTTGAGCATGAATACAGGACCACGAAGTTCCTCTGCGTGGACGGCCTGTCCTGGGAGAGCCCGAAATCCGATGCGTGCACGGTCACATCCGCGGAGACGCTGCCGTTGAGCCAGTCCCCGCCAAGTGTGTTTCCTGAGAGATCGATTCTCTGCCAGGAGCCTCCGTCGAAGCTTATGTAGGCATAGCGGTAGACGGCGAAGTCGTTGCCTGAGACGGAAAGCGTCTTGGCATCATCACTTGAGCCGAAACCGAAGCTCCTGCTGCTGATGGAATATTCGCCCAATGGTTCTGCGAACTGATTGTAGACAGGGTGCACGACGTAGCCGGAGATGGCTCCGGTGGTCGCAAGTTCGTTGAGGGTGGTGAGGGACAGCGAGAAGTACAGAAGCGAGAATGACACTATGATCGCTCTCGTGAGAAGCCCCATGAGTATTAATGTTGTCCCGGCCGAATAAAAATGCCGGGAATGTGTGGAGCCAGGCCTATGACAGTTTCTTGAACCGCGACCCGAGCTTCTTCAGGACACCGGGAAGTGTGGTGTATTCCATCTCGTCGGCCGAGAGCCTGTGGGGCTCGAACGGCCCGTGCCTCCTGAGGTAGTCCGCTATCTCGTTTGCCATGCTCCTTGCGCGGTCGAAGCTGACGTCCTTGAGCATGTCCGTCGGTCCCTCGAGCGTGCCGTTCGCGAGCTGGAAGCCTGCGCATATCACCCTCGGCGGCCCGTCGAACCTCGAGGGCGTCGCCTGTTCGAAGGAGACAGGCATGAAAGGCCCGTGGTGGGAGCCCCTCATCCATCCCGCTACAGTATAGGGGAACGAGAACGGCTCGAGGACCTCGCCGACGGCCGGGAACCCGCTCTGGGCCCTGACCATCATGACGGGGTCGTCCTTTCCGACGTACCTTCCGGCAAGCAGGCTAAGCCTCTGCGTTGACGTGGAAGCCGCTATCTCCTTGTCAGAGTTCCTGAAAACGTGCTTGATGACGTATCTCGATGGCTGTCCTATGAAGGCCAGCAGGTCGTATATCTCGTCGGGGCACTTCAGAAGTATCTTCTTGTGCTCGAAGAGGTCGTGGACCTCGAACGTGAACCCGTCGTGCATGTTGGGGTCTATGACGAGGCCTGCAGTGGAGAACGGGTCCGCGAACATCTTGTATAGGGCGTAGTTCCATGCACCCGGCTCCGTCTTGTCTGCCATGAATACCATCAGAGGCTCGGATTTCCTCTCCTCGAACTGCATCTCGGCAACACCCGGTCCCATGCCCTTGACGTTTCCCGAGAATGTATCCTTAAGAAGGTCCTGGCCGGCCCCGTAGAGCTTGAGCTTCTTGGCCTCGACCGTCCCCTTCTTGAAAGTGTCCCAGGCGAGCTTGTGTATCTCCTTGTTGTCGACGCCCTTCGTGTGGGTCATTATTAGCTCGAGGTCGTCCCCGCAGTGGAGCACCTTGTAGTCTATCAGGAGTTTGCCCTTCGCCTTCTGCAGCTCGTTCCTGGCAAGCTCCATGAGCGCCGGATGCATGCTGGAATGCCCAGGGTATCCTCCTATGTCGGCCTTTATCACAGAAACCGTAAGTTTCATCAAACCACCCCTTTGATTATCAATATGAAGGAATTGCTCTCGCTGACTTAAATGCTTTAGAGATTCGCGTTTAAACAAGTCTTATGAAGCTCAGGTAGACGCTGCCCGATGGCGTCCTCTTGACAGCGCACTCCATGGTCGCCCGTCTCCTCTCTAGGCGCGCCTTGCTCGTGAGCACCACGTCGCCGCTCTCGTCCATTGCCCGGTACCAGTACACGCTTATCCTGCCTTCCTCTATGCTCTTTATGGGCGTGAGGCTGCAGGACACAGTGACGTTCTTGCCGACCCTGCGGACGGCGTCAGAGAGGCGGACGGCCGCGGGCTGCTGTCTGGTCTCCGTCTCAGCCTTTGCCTCATCGGACCTTGCCTGGGGCATGGGCCTGCTGAGCATCGCAAGGTCTCTCTTCGAGAGGAATTTAGGGAGTTCCGAGCGCACGTCGCGTAACTGCCTGCTGAGCTCGTCTATCCTTTCTGAGACATCCGGTCCCATGGGTTCTGACAGCTCGTCCATCCTCCTGCTGACATCGGAGAATGACTTCTCCATCCTCTTAGTAGCTTCCCCTATTCTCGCGTTTATCTTGTCTAGGGCGCTCTCTATTGTCTTTTCTACAGGCGTGCCGCCGGATTTCCCTGCCACCTCGTCGCGAAGCGACGCGATTGATTCCCGTATATCCCTGATTTCCTGCCTCAGCGAATCCTCGGTGCCGCGGAGCTCCTCAGCGGGCTTTCCGCGGTCCCGTGAGTCACTGCGCAGGGAGTCTAGACTGCTCCTCATGGGAGCGAGCTTCTTCAGCACAGCTTCCATGGATGCTATGTTCCTGTCTGTCTTTAGCATGTCATCCTTCAGCTTCC
>CAZTRL010000061.1:0-3251 GCA_964616715.1 uncultured archaeon
GCTATCGCCGAGTGCTCGGGGTTCCTGCCGGTCGCGAACGCGTTGGGAACCTCCGAGGGTATTATGTACACCCTGGGCTTAGGTATCTGCGCCTCCCTTGAAAGCTCCTCTGCCATGCGGTTGATGCCCTCGTCGTCGGTGAGGTTCGCTTTGTACATAGAGAGCACTATCCTGTCGGAGTACCAGTAGGAGACGGTGTTTATGAGGGCGGCAAAGACGAGTGCTATTCCCATGCCTGCTATCCCGCCGAAGAAGTAGCCGACGGCGAGCAGTATCCCCGTGAGCACGAACATCAGGCTGGCTGTCCTTAACATGATTAATAATTCGCAGCGTGCTTTTTTAATTCGTTCCGGGACCCCTCCGCGCAGGTGGCATCCTGCGCAGTATCGCCCTCGCGGTCTCCCTGGCCCTCCGGTCGACCCTCACGACGCACACTCCCCTGTCGAAGAGGCCGTATATTATGCACGCGCCCTCGGGGCCCATGAGCATCAGCGGGAGCACGGCCATGTCCTCCTCGCCCTCGACTGAGAGGAGCACGCTTCCCCTTCCTGAGAGCGCCTCCTGGACGGCCAGCCACATGTCCCTTTCCAGGTATCCCGTCCGGTTCCTGCAGCGCACAGTCCTTCCCTCCATGGTTATCTTCTTCCCCGAGGGCTTCCTCATTATCTTCCCGTCGAAGGCGGCAATCCTGGGCTTCACGCCCGATGACGTCAGGTCGTGGCTCACCCTGTCGCCTACGGAGAATATGTCTGCGCTTCCTGCGTATCCGAGAGCGGATTCCATGTCGCGGAAGAGCCTGCCGTAGGGCTTCCGGAGGACCTCCTTGGACTCCGTGTCCAGCCTGACGCTCCGGTGGACGAAGAGCCCCTCTTCCTGCAGTATCTCAGCTGACTTCTCGGCGGCCTGTCTTGGCGAGAGCCTCGTGGTGTCCACGGTCCTCGGCGGCTGCCCCGCCTCGGCTGCCTCGGACGCGCA
Organism: uncultured archaeon; assembly: GCA_964616715.1. Classification (GTDB taxonomy): domain Archaea; phylum Aenigmatarchaeota; class Aenigmatarchaeia; order QMZP01; family JAFGSV01; genus JAFGFG01. The sequence goes on from CAZTRL010000061.1 coordinate 976, forward strand.
CACCTCCATTATCTCGGCCTCGGCGTTCTCCTCGGCCTTCCGGCGGTCCCATCCCTTCTCCCTGCCCCGCTCGCGCAGCTTCGCCGGGTTGGTCCTCAGGACGATGACCAGGTCCGCGCCTATGTCATGGGAGTAGTGGGACTCTATTATGAGGGGCTTCCCGGAGGGCCTCAGCTCCTCGACGTGCCTCCTGATCGCCTCCGTGTCCACTATCATGCAGCCGCGCTTCTCGTCCCTGCCGAGATAGAACCCCTTCTCCTCGGCGACCTCGTTGAGGCTTACCGCCTCCCATCCGGTGAGCCTTGAGAGCTCCCTTGAGAGGGCGGTCTTGCCGGTTCCGGGGGTTCCCGTTATGGCTACAATCATACGTATCTATTTGGAAAGCTTCGTTTTATTCTTTAGAGTGCCGGGAAGACGGATGACGGCCCCCTCCAGGAAAACTTTAAAAGTGTGCCCGGAATATTGTAGAGATGGAATCGAGCGGCGATGTCGTCAGCGACATAGAGAGGCTGAAGGGGGAAAGGAACGCCGTCATACTGGCCCACAACTATCAGCCTCCAGAGGTGCAGGACGTTGCGGACTACGTGGGCGACTCCCTTGGTCTGAGCAGGGAGGCCGCAAAGACGGACGCCGACGTCATCGTCTTCTGCGGCGTCGGCTTCATGGCGGAAACCGCCAAGATACTCTCGCCGGGCAAGACAGTGCTGGTCCCGGATCCGGATGCGCAGTGCCCCATGGCCGCGATGATAACGCCGGATGACGTCGAGAGGCTCCGCAGGGAGAACCCGGGAGCTCCTGTCATAGCTTACGTGAACACTTCTGCCGCGGTTAAGGCTGTGTCTGACATATGCTGCACGTCGTCGAACGCCCTGAAGGTTGCAAACTCATTCGAGGCCGGGTTGGTCATATGCATACCGGACAAGCACCTGGCCAACTACGTCAGGAAGATGACCGGGAAGGAAGTCGTCTCGTGGAACGGGTATTGTCCGACTCACGTCAGGATACTCCCGGAACACATAAGGGAGCAGAAGAGGCTTCACCCGTCTGCCGAGGTGATGGTCCACCCGGAGTGCAGGCTTGACGTCATAGAGATGGCGGACGTCGTGTGCAGCACCGACGGCATGCTTAGGCACGCGAGATCGTCCAGCGCCAGGATGTTCATAGTGGGCACCGAGGCGGGGATGGTGCACAGGCTGCAGAAGGAGATTCCGTCGAAGGAGTTCTTCCCCGCGGCCGATGTCGCCATATGCCCTAACATGAAGAGGACCACGCTGCACAAGGTGCTGCATGCGCTGCGCGACATGGAGCACGAGGTGGACGTGCCCTCGGAGATAGCAGAGAAGGCCCGTGTAGCGATAGACAGGATGAACGTGCTATCCTGAGAAGTTGCACCAGCAGAAGAGCTTGTACTGGCATTCTTCGTGGTTGAGGTCGCAGCATTTCTTGCAGAGCTTGTGTCCGTGCTCGATGCAGGGAGACTTTATCCTCAGCCTCCTCCCGCACTCGCCGCACCTCTCTAGCATAGGCTTTCTTGTCGGTGGGACTAAAAAAGCTTTGGGCATAGGTTAATTAATCCAGATGCCAAAGAATGAACATATTATTTGCAGGCCTGCGCCTCAGCCACGGAACAGGTCGTGCACCGTCTTGAAGATGTCTATGCTGTATGCCGATATGTTGCCGTAGTCGTCTGCGACGACTATCCCCGTCTCCCCGTTCATCAGCGTCTCGTGCCCGAGTATCGTGTAGGTCTTCCCGTGCGTCAGGCCGAGGCCTTCGGCGTCCATGTCTTCTCCCGGCGAGATGTGGAAGAGGACCTTTCTGCCTATGCCGTACGCGTTCTCGGGATCCTTCCCGAGCCTCTCTATCATGTCGGCTGACATGCGGCTCCCGTGTATGACGGGGTCGTATTGGTCGTGCAGCAACCCCAGGTTTATTCCCCTTGCATGCAGCTGCGGCCTCCACCTGCTCTTTTCCTGGACTGGCTTCTCGGCGGTGCAGTCGTTCCCGTAGAACGCAGGGGATATCCTTTCGTGGGGCAGCGTCTTGAAGAACATGTCGGCAGGGTATGATTCGCTCGCCCCGCGGTCGTTGGTCAGTATTATCTCCTGCCCGCCCATGACGAATATGGCGTCACTCGCACGGTAGCCCTTCCCCGACCTTATGCCGAGGGAGCTGGCAAGCGTGGCATCCACGCCGGGATCCACGACTATCACGTCGCCCCTCTCCACCGGTTCCATATAGCCCGTGGCGACGTTCCTCGCCATTCCGGGACCGGG
>CAZTRL010000062.1:0-3216 GCA_964616715.1 uncultured archaeon
TTCCCGAAGATGCTTTGACCATAACAATATTTTGTCCAATAGAATAAATTTGGGATTCCTGCTCTGTCCGTTAGCCAAGCATCTGTGCGGACAGTTATACAGGATTATCTAGTTGACCCCTCCATTTAAGCCGGTTTTCCTATATTATGCAAGGAAGACAACCAGATTTTTCCCAGATTGTGCAGCCGCCTCTTTCCCATCGACGTACCCGTCCGCGGCGTAATTTATATTACACCGGAATCCCATTCTATGCTTATGGTAACTGACGGGTATCTTAGGGCGCTCAGCCAATCCCTGTGGTACGCCCTCGCGGGGACGAGAGGAGGAGTCACGAGGATACAGATGCTCCAGCTGTTGCGCGAGCGCCCCTACAACGTGAACCAGCTGCACGAGAAGCTCAACCTCGACTACAAGACCGTGCAGCACCACATCAAGGTGCTCCTGAGCGAGAACATAATAACCACCGACGACAGGAAGAAGTACGGATGCATGTACTTCCTCTCGCCGCTCCTCGAGGAGAACATAGAGGTTCTCGATTCAATTCTGGGCAAAACTGGGGAAAAGAAGATAAGCAAAGATGCCAAAAAGAATAAAGGGGATTCCAATGATAGACGTCCTTGAATTGGCATCGGCGCTGATAAACGTTGTGAATATAGCCATACTTCTAGTGCTCATCTACGTCTTCTCGAAAAACTACCGCCACATAAAGTCCGGGCACAACACCGGACTGATAATATTCTCGCTCATCTTCCTCGTCGAGAACGTGACAATACTCCACCTAGGCATTTTCGAGTGGCCTTCCATCATCGAGGACGTGATACAACTGCATATGATAATAATAGATTTCATAGAGTTCCTCGGCCTTCTCACGCTTCTCAAGATAACCTGGAAGTAAATCTGGGCAAAACCCGTAGTTTCTGGGAATTGAACTCGGAATACCGATATAAATAGCCTTTCCAAACCTTGAATCGAGGTGAGAAAATGAAAAGGGTGTTGAAGCTTTGACCGGGGATGAGTCCTTTAAGCGGACGACCCCGAGAACACATTGGAATATGCCCCCAAGGCGTGGCCGCTTCGGCACGCGTGTCCCAGGGACTTAACCCTCAGCGGGCCTCTACTGCATGATATGGCGCACATGCACATCCGGGCCTGACTGTCGTATGTCGATGCCACGAAACAGCCACCCTTGGGGTAATCTTTATCACGGCTCCTTAATAAAGGTTTCGCCGTTCTTCAGATACGGAGGTGGACAGCATGAGAGAATTCGGGATTGCGGCCGTCGCGTTGCTCATAGCGGTCTGGTACGTCGGCCTCGTGTCTGCGCACGTCATAGACTACGGGGATTCCGAAGGGTCCCCGGGCCTGACGGAAGCCAACCTGCAAGAGATGCAGGACCTGCACGACAGCTACGCCAGCGGGCAGATAACGCTCGGGGAGATGCATGATGGCATGGAAGAGATAATGCAGGGCGCCTACGGCGCGGAGTGGGACGAAGGCCCGATGCCCTGCGGCGACTGGCATGACAACGACTACTAGGGCCGGACGGAAGGATGTCGTTGTAGAGGCTATAGCGGTGCGGGTTTATTTCCCGGGCTTTCCGGGCCTCACCACCGCTATGAGAGCCTGCCACTCCCCCATGACCGCCAGGTGCTCGGGGACGTCGAAGCCTGCCAGTATGTCGTTTATCCAGTAGTCGCCCGTCCACATGTTCCTGAATATGCCGTCGTGGGTTGTCTCCACTATGTTCTTTCCGGTCCCGCTTATGGGGACTGAGAATATGGCGATTCCCGCGACCTTGAGCTGCTTTCTCAGCGCTTCCCTTATCTCTTCCTCGCTTAAGTGCTCAAGCACTCCCTGATGGGTGCAGCAGTCGAAGGAGCCCGCAGGGAACTTCCCGTCTATCTCGAAGAGGTCAAGCTTCAGAAACTCCATCCCCTTCCCTAGCCTCGCGTTCTTCCTCGCCAGCTCGAGCATCCTCTCGTCCTTGTCTATCGCCGTCACCCTGAACCCCGCGAGGCTCATGACGACGGCGGTCCTGGCGGGCCCGCAGCCGCACTCGAGGATCCTGGCTCCCGGCCTGAGGTACTTCCTCATGAGGTCTATGTAGGGCCTGTTGGCCTCAGTCCTTTCCCTCAGCGACTCCTCCGTCAGGAGGCCTCTCCCCTCCTTGGAGAAATGCCCGTGCCAGTCTATATCCATGAGAAATTTTTGCGCCATGTCAATAAAAAGCACACCTTCGGGCCTACCTGCCCCCCAGCTCCTTTATCCTCTTCTTGAGTTCTATCATCTTCAGCTCGCGGCCGACCGCCATCTTGTTGAACCGCCTGAGCTCATCTGGGATATAAGCTTTCCGTAGCGGCCCTGGGAGATTGGGCAGCTTCTCAGAGCCTTACCTGACTCTCCTTTATGGTGTTCAGGACGAGCTTCGTCGTGGTCTTCTCCACGAAGTCATAGGTCTGTATGGTCTTGAGGAAGCTGTCAAGCGCCTTCGTCGACCTGAACCTGCCTATTACCGTGGCATCCGAGCCGCCTGTTGTGTCGTAGACCGCGTAGATGTTAGAGACCATTGCTATCTTCTTCTCGAGCTCGAAGAGCTTGCCCTTGGATATCCTGACGTCTATTATTACGTGCGTGTCGTATCCGAGCTTCTCGTAGTCTATCTTGGCGGTGTACGCCCGTATCACGCCCTCCTTCTCCAGGCGCTTCACCCTGTTCATGACGGTCACGAAGCTCACTCCTATCTTCTGGGCGAGCTTTCTGAGCGTCACCTTCGAGTCCGCCGAGAACGCGTTGATTATCTTCCTGTCGGTTTCGTCTATCTTCATGCGAATCACTATGTTAAGTTCCGGCCGCCATTCCATCAGGCCGGATTAACACCATTTATTTATTTTATGCAGACTTCGTTAAATTTGTTAAGGTATAGAGCAACAAGACTTATATATTTTAACTATTTTCTCAATTTCATTGAATCTGTATGATGGGCGTGCTTAAGATGAGAACGTATCATGGCATTGCATTGGCCGCGTGCATGGCTCTCGCGCTCCTTGCCGTGAATTCGCATCCAGTTTCCGCGCAGCCCGCGCCCGACATCAAGTCTGTCATGCTCTCCGTGGATGTCATATGGGTGCTCCTCGCGGCGGTGCTAGTATTCTTCATGCAGGCAGGCTTCGCCATGGTCGAGACCGGATTCACGAGGGCCAAGAACGCCGCCAACAT
>CAZTRL010000063.1:0-2363 GCA_964616715.1 uncultured archaeon
TCTTCACGTTCTGGACGCAGTGGGACGTTATGAAGCCGTCCTCGCAGACCATCACGGGAAGCTGCACGTCCGGGTGCTCGGCGAGCCTGAGCGCCAGGAACACGTTCTCGTACGCCTCCTGTCCCGTCTCGTTGTAAATCTGAATCCAGCCGAGGTCCCTAGCCCCGATGCTGTCGGAGTGGTCGCAGTGTATGTTTATCGGAGCGGATATCGCCCTGTTTGCCACCGGCATGACTATCGGGCAGCGCAGGCCTGATGCCACGCCGACTATCTCGTACATGAGGGCGAGCCCTGCCGAGCAGGTCGCGGTCATGGTCCTCGCGCCCGCCATGCAGGCGCCGACGCATGCAGACATGGCAGAGTGCTCGGACTCCACCCTGACCATCTCGGTGTCGACCTTGCCGTCGTTTGCGAACTTGGAGAACGTCTCGACTATCGAGGACTGGGGGGTTATCGGGTAGGCAGCCACGACGTCCGGGTTTATCTGCCTCATGGCGTGCGCTATCGCGTAGTTTCCCGTGAGCGGCTCGATTGTGAACTTCGCCTTCGTCGAATTCTCCGTCATCATCAGGACCTCACTTGTTGAACTTGGTCTCCTCTTCCATCTTTATGCACTTGACGGGGCATATGCTTGAGCATATGCCGCAGCCCTTGCAGTAGTCGAGGTCGACGGGCTGCCTCTTGCCGTCCTTGAACTTTATGGCGTTGTCGGGACAGTTGGCGACGCAGAACGAGCAGTGTATGCACTTCGCCTCGTCTATGACAGGCCTGAAAGCCCTCCACGAGCCCGTCTTGTTGTCCACAGCCGAACCCGCCCTTGGTATCACGCCGCCGATGGGTATCTCCTTCCAGGAGCACTTCCTTCCGAGCTGCTCCTTCGTCGGGTACTTCTCCGCCGTCATCCCTTCACCCCTTCGTATGCATCGCGTATGGCCTGGATGTTGGCGTCGGTCTTCTCGCGCCCTATCTTCTTGAGAAACATCCCTTCGACCTTCTGGGTCACGTACTTCATCTCTATGACACCAGTGGCCTTTATCATGGCACCTATCATGGGGGTGTTCGGGACGTTCCTCCCAACGTTCTTTATGGATATGCCGGTGGCGTCAATCGTACACACGCGGCCGGAGAAACCGCTCTTCTTCCTCATCTCCTCCGGGCTCTGCGTGGAATTGATTATGAGCACGCCGTCCCTGGAAAGGCCGCTCGTGACGTCCTGGCTGTCCAGCAACGTCGGGTCTATCACGAGCACTATGTCGGGCGCGAGAACGGGCTCGTAGGACCTTATGGGCCTGTCGGATATCCTTGCATAAGTCTTCATGGGCGCGCCGGTCCTTTCGGGGCCGTACTCCGGGAACGCCTGTATCTGCTTGCCCTGGTCCATGGCGGCCTCTACGATGAGCTGCGATGCGGACTTGGCGCCCTGGCCTCCCCTGCCGTGAATCCTTATCTCGACCAGTCCTTTCTCTGCGGCCATAATGAAACACTCCCCTGCGGAGGGAATAGAATAAATTGTCCCCAGATGGTTTAAATATCTTAGATATCTCATGGATGGCGAAAGACGGCGGGACGCAAATTTATTTCAGGGGCTTCCATAATTCTCATGGATGACGAAGGCCAGAAAAGGATTGCCGAAGGCCTAGAGGTGCTGTTCGCCCACCAGCGGGACTTCCAGGAGAGGCACGGCTTCGACTTCTGGAAGCTGCCTCCGGAGAAGAGAAGGGACATGTTCGTCCGCCAGCTCTTCGCCGCGATGTCCGAACTGGGAGAAGCGGGAGACGAGGTGAACAAGTGGTGGAAGAAGGGCTCGAAGGAGCCGGAGGCGCTCACCGAAAAGAAGGACGCGATACTCGAGGAGATGGTCGACGTCCTCCACTTCTACATGGGAGCGCTTCTCACCCTCGGATGCGACGGAAAGGACGTCGCGGAAGCCTATCTGAAGAAGCTTGAGATCAACCACAAGAGGCAGGAAGACAAGGGCCTTGGATACGTCTGATGCCGGGAGCCTCTCACCTGGAGGGCCCATCGCTCCTGTCGACCCTTATGTATCTGGCAAGCGCCGGGTGGACCTTTTCTATCTCGTCGTGCAACAGCCACGCTATACGCCTGTAGGACATGTGGCCCTCCCTTCCGGAGCGCAGGCTTATGAGATGATGCAGCGCGCGAAGGTTTATGGTGAAGAGCACCCTCTTCCTGTAGGCGAGGGGGACGACGTACTGGGCCTCCGCCGGGAACCTCTCCCTTATCTTCCCGTATGCGCCCGCCGCCTTCTCCATGAGGCTCCTGAACTCGTCCCCGAGGCCGAGCTCCGAAAGCTCCGGTGGCACGTCGTAGCCGTGCGCTGTCGTGACGTCCTGGTTGGTCTG
>CAZTRL010000064.1:0-2207 GCA_964616715.1 uncultured archaeon
CCGCGGAAGCCTTCCGGGATCTTGACCGGCGGGTTTATCTTCTTCTTTCCCTTGCCGACGTCCTCGAGCAGCTTGTTGACTGACTTCGGCGCGCTCCTCACGGGGAACGGGTTGGTGAACGCTCTCCTGAATAGCTGCCTCAGAAGCTCCAGCTGCATCGTGAGCATCATGCCACCATCCTCAGCAGTATATCGACTCCGACGAGAAGCAGGCCTGCGAATGCTATGATGGTCGTGTAGCCCCAGTAGACTTTCACCACCTGGGTTATCCTGAATCTCGCGAACGCCACCCTCATGAAGGTGGAGCTTGCGAAGAGCACGAGGAAGAGCTTTAGCAGGTAGAATCCCGCGTCGGCTGCCGTGGCCTGGAGCCCCGAGAGCCCCAGCGCGCCGGATATGCCGAACGGTATGAAGAGCGCTATGATGAGGGAGCCTATGGCCACCATCTTGACAGCGCTCGCTATGTAGAAGAGCGCGAGGTTCCTGCCGGAGTACTCGGCGAAGAGGCCCCCGCATATCTCCGTCTCGGCCTCGGCCGCGTCGAACGGTATCGCGCCGAGCTCGCCTGTCGCGACGAACAGCATCACGATGAAGAGCAGTCCCATTCCAAGCATGCCTGCGGGGCCTGCGAGCGCCCATACAGGCGTGCCGGATATCGCAAGAAGCGAGAATGCCGGGAGGCCCGGGCTCAGCGCTGACGTGAGCCACGCGACCGCGACTATCGACAGCGCGAGCGGAAACTCATAGCTGACCATCGTTATCATCTCCCTCTGGGCGCCCACGGTGGCGTAAGGAGACGCCGACGAGAACCCGCCTATGACGAGGGCAAGCGACGGGAGCAGCAGCAGGTAGAGCACGAGTATGAGGTCGCCCTGGCCCTCCATCAGCGGAGGCAGCCCGAGCAGCGGCACGTAGAGCAGCAGCGCAAGCGAGGCCGTGAGCGCGATGACCGGCATCAGGTTGAATATCCACGCGACCGCGTCCTTTGGCATCACGTTCTCCTTCATCATGAGCTTCCTCACGTCCCTGAACGGCTGGGTGACAGGTGGGCCTATCCTTGCCTGCATCCTCGCGGCAAGCTTGCGGTCGATCCCCTTGTAGAACAGGCCGAGGACTATCCCCATGGCCGCGATTCCCGGCGTGAGCATCATGATGGAGAGCGCATCGGTCATCGCGAAAGCCTCCTCCTGATTTCCCTGGTCTTCTCTACAGACAGCCTGCGGAGCGTCTCCCTGTCGAAAGTGCCGCTTCCGTCTGTCTTTACCGCCCTGTTGGTGCATGACATGCACGGGTCTATCGATGCCGCGATTATGGGTATGTCGGCTATCTGCTCGCCCATAAGCATCGGCACCCAAGGCAGCAGGTTGTTGTACGTCGGCGCCCTGACCTTCCATGAGTACGGCGCGGACTCGCCGACCATCTTGACGTAATGGATGACCTCTCCCCTAGGCGCCTCGTGCCTTCCGAGAGCCTCTCCCTGGTATCCCTTCATCTCCGCGAGGAGCTTGGGTATCTTCTCCTCGTATGCTATCGGCCCTTTCGGAAGGTGCTTGACGCAGTACTCTATTATGTCGGCCGACTGCTTGACCTCGAGCAGCCTGCATATGACCCTGTCGTAGACGTCGCCCCTTATCTCTCCCGTCACCGCGTCCGGCAGCACCGGCTCGAATCCGAAGTCCTGGTAGGCCCCGTATGCCTCGTCCTTCCGGACATCCTTCCTGACCCCGGAAGCCCTTGCCGTGGGCCCGACCGCGCAGGTCTTCATGGCGTCCTCGTACGTCAGCACTCCCGTGTCCCTCGTCCTCGACTTCATCACCGGGTCCTTGAGGAATACCTTGGCGAGCTTGTCGAATGAGTTCCTGTAGTGGTTGACGGTGTCCAGTATCGTCGGTATCTGGCTGTCCTTTATGTCCCTCCTGACTCCTCCCACCGTGATTATCGCCTTCGTCACCCTGTTCCCCGTGAGGTACTCTATCGTGTCCATGACGTTCTCGCGAAGCTTCCACGTGTAGTGCATCACCGAGTCGAAGCCCAGCTCGTGCGCAGCCACGCCGGCCCACAGTATGTGGGAGTGTATCCTCTCGAGCTCGGCCGCTATCGTCCTTATGTACTCGGCCCTGACAGGGACCTCTATCTTTCCTATGGACTCGACCGCCTTGGAGAACGCGAGAGTGTGGCACATGTTGCATATGCCGCATATCCTCTCGG
>CAZTRL010000065.1:0-2148 GCA_964616715.1 uncultured archaeon
TGCGGCTCCCCTTCTGAGGTTCATTGACGGCAGGAACGGCTATGAGCTCTTCGAGGCTGAGAGGAGCGGGACCAGCGTCGAGGTAGGGGCAGCGGACTTCAACGACAACGGCATATCAGACTTCATAACATTCCAGATGTGGAGCGAGGACGGCGGGCCCAAGCTCAGGGTGGTCGACGGCAGGACCAAGGAGGTCATACTCGACTACTCCGGGATAGAGGAGAGCTGGATGCTCAGGGACATACTCGGCTACACGACCGTGACGCCGGCAGCCTCGGCAGGCGACGTCAGCGGCGACGGCATACCGGAAATCGCGATAGTTAGGTCGCAGGCATGGATCCCCGGCGCCGAGGTGGTCATATACGACATGCAGGCCGGGAAGGCGATAAAGTCCATACGGATAGAGGACACCGACGAGAGCAGGGGCGGCGACGAGAGGTGGATACCGGGCATAATGGTCAGGCAGCTCGCGGACGTCAACGGGGACGGAATGAAGGAACTGGGCGTCATAGCGGCCGTGGGCGAGGAGTACAACAAGCAGGTCAGGATGTACATAGTGGACGTGGCGTCCGGAGAGGTGATATCGGATTTCAGCGCGGTCGGAAGGGACATGCTAGACCTTGGCGACAACCGGGTCGGGATAATAGGGAGCTCGGGCAACGTCTACTTCCTCGACATAACCAAGAGCCTGACGATAGAGACGCCGTCAGACGGGAGCGTCGTCGGCTCTCCCGTGAGCCTCGAATGGTCGGGAGCGTCCGATGCAGTCACGATAGTCATGGTCGACGGGAAGAGGACGGTCATGACATACGACCCCGGAACGTCGTTTGAGATACCAAGCGGCGAGCACAAGATAACAGTCTACTCCTTCGACAGGTACGGCAAAGGCGTCTATGACAGCGTGGACGTCGTAGTGGAGAAGGACGCGGGCGCGGCGGCCTCTGTGTCCCTTGCGGTGCTGGCGCTCCTTTGCCTGCTCTTCTCGCCCAAGCTCATATCGCTCATATGGAGGTTCAGATAATGTCCGAATACATCATAGAGACCGACAACCTGACGAAGAGGTTCGGGGGCCTGATAGCAGTCAACGGGCTCAGCATAAAGGTCAGGAAGGGCACCATACACGGCTTCATAGGGCCAAACGGCGCGGGTAAGAGCACCACTATGAAGATGCTCATAGGGGCGCTGCACCCTTCAGGCGGCAGCGGCACCATAATGGGCAGGCCCATAGGCTCCATCGACGCGAGGAAGGTCCTTGGATTCTCCGCTGAGCATCCCCACTTCTACGAGAACATGAGCGCATACGACTACCTGGTTTACATGGGGAGGGTCTCGGGGCTCTCCGGGAAGAAGTCCGCGGAGAGGTCAGCGGAGCTCCTGAAATGGCTGGACCTGTCAGAGTTCTCGAAAAAGAAGGTCGGGGGGTTCTCTGCCGGCATGAGGCAGAAGATGAGCCTTGCCCAGGCGATGATACACGAGCCGGAGCTGCTCATACTGGACGAGCCCACGGCGAACCTGGACCCTGCGGGAAGGCTGAGCATAATAAAGAAGCTCCGCGAGCTCTGCAGGGACAGGAAGATGTCCGTCTTCATATCGAGCCACATACTATCGGAGCTGGAGAAGATGGTGGACGAGGTCACGATAATAAGCCACGGCAAGGTCGTCACGGAGAGCGGCGTCAAGGCTCTGGAGAGCAAGTACGCAGGGAACGAATACCTCCTGAAGGTCTCCGACTCCGGGAAGGTGGAGAAGGGCCTGCGCGGCAGGAAGTTCGTCCATAAGGTGTGGAAGGACGAGACCGGCACGCTGCACATAGTGTCGTCCGGCGACGAGACCGAGTTCAAGAGGGGCATAGCCAAGGCCGTCGCATCTGATAATGCCGCGCTGGAGGCGTTCGGCCTGGCATCGAGCGACCTAGAACAGGTGTTCATGAAGCTCGTGGGCGAGAGCGACCAGAAGATGGAGAAGGCCAAGGGCGGCTTCCATCTGAGGCTCCCGTTCATGGGAAAGAAGGAGAAGAAATGAGAATGCACGCCATAATGCTCAAGACGCTGAAGGACCTCTTCAGCGTGAGGAGGACCATCATATTCCTGATAGGAATGATAATAGTGCCGCTTATCGGCTCCGGAATGTTCGGGGAGGGCAGCCAGC
>CAZTRL010000066.1:0-1739 GCA_964616715.1 uncultured archaeon
AGAAATTGTAGTCCAGCGTGTCCAGATAGTCCTGAATCTTCTCCGGCGTGTCAATAGACCTGAAAAAGTCCAGTTCCGGCTCGCTTAGCCCGTAAAGCGCCATGTGGTGCATTTGTCCAGAAAATTTATAAGGAGATCGAAAGGCTTTCAGAGAAGCCCGTCCAGCTCCGGCAGGCGTCCCAGGCCGACAGGCGGCCTCGCGCCCATCTGCTGGACGACCTTCGCGGCTATTATCGAGCCTATCCTCCCGCAGGTTGCGATGTCCCTGTTCCTGGAGAGCCCGTAGAGGAAGCCCGCCGCGTAGAAGTCGCCGGCGCCTGTCGTGTCCACCGCCTTGGCCCTCACGGCCTCTATCCTCACGACGCTCGCGCTGTCCTTCCTTTTGACGAGCGAGCCGTTCTCGCCCAGCTTGACCACCGCTATGTCGCACGCCTTCGATATCTCGAGAAGCGCCGACTCCGGGTCCATGCCCCCGGTGAAGACGGAGGCCTCGTGCTCGTTCAAGAACACTATGTCGGCATACTTCTCCACTATGCCCTTCATCTCAGAGAGGTTCCTCTCTATGACCCCGGGGTCCGACAGGTCGAGGGATATCATGACCCCCCGCGCCTTCGCCACGTCCATCAGGTGCAGAGTGGACTTCCTGAGCGCAGGGTCCTCTAGGACGTAGCCCTCCGTGTGGAATATCCTGGAGGCCGCAAGGTCGTCTGAAACATCTGAAAGGTCTTCCTTCTGCACAGTGACAGACGCCCCGAGATTCACAGCAAACGTCCTCTCTCCGTCGGGCGTCACGAGGTTTATGACAAGGCCAGTCGGGCTCACGCTCGACTTCTTCAGCCTGGACCTCACGCTGTCCCGCAGGACGACCTCCTCGTAAAGCTTTCCATGGGGGTCGTCACCGACCTTCCCGCAGAGGACAACGTCGGCTCCCAAGGAGGAGAGCGCAAAGATCGTGTTGGCGCACGAGCCTGCCGGGACGATCTTTCGCTCCCTGCCGTCGAGGCTCTTCAAGATATCATTCATCCTGCTGTCCTCGACGAGGTGGAAGTGGCCCTTCTTCAGGCCGAAGCCTTCCACGTGGGAGTCCTCTACCTGGATGACTATGTCGACCAGGGCGTTGCCGAAACCGAAGACGTCGAATGCCATAAGAAGGTTTCGAAAGCTTACTTAAAACTTTTCCGCCGTGATGAGGAAGCCCGGCGCATGAAACGTGAAACCTTCAGCCGTACTCTGCGGCGAATTCCTCGTCTGACCTGGTAAGGTATATTATGCCCTCTATGAAGCCCACGATGGCCGGAATTAAAGTCCAGCAGAAAAGCAGGTATATTATGCCTGCCCCAGTCTTGCCCAGATAAAACTTGTGGATTCCGAAGCCGCCGAGGAATATGCCGAGCAACGCGGCGGCCACCCTGCTCCTCTTACCATGAGGCTGCGTCCTCTGTCTCACGCCGCATTTAGGGCATATCTCGGCTTCCTTCAGAATGATGCTGCCGCACGAGGAGCAGTATTTCTCATTGTCCTTCTTCCCCGCTTTCCTAGCCGGCATACTATGCATTATTCGTTCCGGTTTTAAATAGTTTTGCTGGAATCGTTAGCAATTGAATTAACAAATTTTATAAGTATCCATAGACTTCGCTAACAAATTCTCTGAGAACAAGGAGTAATGCATTTTCTACGCAATCCTCTCCCTGAGCTTCCTCACCTGCTCGCGCAGTGCTATGGCGCGCTCGAAGTTGAGC
>CAZTRL010000067.1:0-1702 GCA_964616715.1 uncultured archaeon
GCATATGGCTCTGAACCGGGATGAGAAGGTCGATTGTAATGGATAGGGTTGCATATGCGCTCATAGCGGCAGTCGTGGTGCTGGCGGCGGTCCACTTCTTCGTGTTCCCGCTGGACAGGCTGCTGATGCTCATCACGGCGCAGAGGACGGACTGCCTCCCGGGAGACGTGGATTGCGCGAAGGAGGTGGCGTCGCTTAGGAACAACTGCACGCCTTCGGTCTCAACGATGGTCATCGGAAACGCCACCAACAACATAACGGTGCGGCTGACCACGTACATGAAGGACGGCAAGTGCGTGACCGAGGAGATTGTGCTGGACGACTCCGACTCGGGCATAGCCCCGTTCAACATAACCGGGTACAACACAACGTGCGAGGTCGAGGAGGAGAGGCTTGACGACTTCGGCCAGCACTCGTGCAACGGCTCGCTGACCGCGTTCGTCTCGCCCGACGACGGGGGGAGCGCCGTCCAGGAGAGCGGCGACGAGGCGGATGATGAATACGTCTACAAGGCGTACTGCTCGCTCGACGCCGAGGACTGCCAGGAAGAGGCGGCATCGCACATAACGCAGTGCATGGAGGCGGAGATACTCATGGACATGCAGATAAACCACAGCCAGGGAGGCGTGAGCTACTGGAGCATATTCATAGACATAGAGCAGCTGCCCGTGGAGTACACGGACCTCGGGAAGCTCCCGGAGAGGTGTTCCATGTACCACGAGCTAGTCGACGCCGTCAACCTCCCGCCGGAGATACCGCCGAGCGTGATAGGCATGAACATGACGTGCACGATACCGATGTCCGAGTTTCCCATAAGCGGGGTCACGGCAAGGGACTGCACGGGGGACCTGATGGAGTACATACAGCTGATATACCCGTAGGATTTGGGACATGACAAGGAAAGCTTCGAGGAAGGGACAGTTCTATTCGATAATAGCCATGCTGATAGCGATACCGATATTCGTCTTCACGGTTCAGTACATGAGCTACGCGGGGAGGACGGCAGAGACCATATCGGACAGGGTCATATCCGACCAGCTCAACCAGCTGGCGGCCTCGATAGAGCTCGACACGAAGAAGGCCATGGAGGTCTCGGGGAGGAGGGCCGTGCTCGAGGTCACGAACTTCGTCATAAACTCCGGCGAGCCGCTGACAGACGCCGTGGAGAACATAACGACTCTCATGACAAAGGGTGTCATAAACGGCACCGAGAGCTTCCTGATGCTGAACAACACGATGCCTAACTGGAGCGAGAGGATCTCCGGCAAGCCCGTCAACTTCGTGGTCTCCCTCCAGTACGGGAACATAACGGTGGAGAACCTGGACGGCTTCTCCCTCAAGGTGGGCATGGACATAAACATATCGGTCGCGGACAGCCTCGGCAGGGCGAGAATCACCAGGAACGGCATAAGAAAGGAGGTGACTGTCTCCCTGACCGGCCTCGAGGACCCGATGTTCCCGCTCAACACGCAGGGCTTCGTGAGGAGAACCATACGAAAGCCAGACACGGCGCATGCGAGCATGAGGCTGCTCACGGTGCCGGCGTACGCCTACGGCAGCTGCTCCGGATACGTGACGTTCAACAAGTCCGAGATTGACACAAACAAGATACTGGTGACTGAGAACCTGACGGGCGTTGTGTACGCCAGGCACCTCGGGATAATACTCGCGGACAGCGACAACCTCACGGGCCAGACCGGAT